>JAEZLC010000077.1 GCA_023435965.1 Cyanobacteria bacterium OH_CDB_58
ATCAATGTATGAACGCTTCATTTCGTCTCTTATATTAATTGGAACTATTTTTCCATCTTCAAACAAATTTTGTTGACTCAAATTCCTACCCCTCTTCTCTGTCTTTACTATATTGTAGCACAAATAGGACTAAGGGCAAGGATTACTTACGTTTGTAACTTCACATCCACTTGTAAACGAATGTAACAAAAAAACCGAAGTTTGAAATAATATACTTTGTATATACTTTATATATATGTAAGTACAAGATAAGGTGAACAATATGGTAGCTCAAGCATGTGCTAACTTAGATAAAAAACTCACTGAGTTATATTCTGAAAAAATCACTGTAAATCTTGAACAAAAATCTACAATTTCACCGGATGACTTCTGGAAATCAATGCAAGTAATCGCAGTTAATAACAGAGCTATTTTAAACATATCAAAAAAATAAAGATTTTATAAACAAACGGAGTCTAAGGAGTTTTAAATTTATCCCCCACACATCCCCCCTATTTTAATCAAAGTGCCTAAGCAAAAACTTAGGTTTTTTTTTGCAATTTTTTTTTAAGTAATCTATCCTTATATTGTAAGACACTATGTATGGTGATAAATGAAAAGACTGCCAGACTACTTAAAAAGAGGTATTATAAATACAGAATCGACAAAAGCTGTTCGCTCAATACTTAAAGACAAATGCTTAAACACAGTATGCGAATCAGCTCGATGCCCGAACAAAAACGAGTGCTACAGTAAAAACACTGCTACATTTTTAATAATGGGAACAACCTGCACAAGAAATTGCAGATTTTGCAACATCACGACAGGAAAGCCTCCTCGACTGGACGAGAATGAGCCCTTACATATAGCAGAAGCTGTCAAAGAACTCAATTTAAAGTATGTCGTAATAACCTCTGTTACCAGGGACGATTTGGAAGATCAGGGATCATCGCACTTCGCAAAAATTATATCAGCCATAAGAAAGACATCCCCTAAAGTAAGAATTGAGGTTCTTACTCCGGATTTTCAAGGGAAACAGGAGCTAGTGGATATAGTACTGAGGGCCCAACCGGATGTTTTCAACCACAACATTGAAACAGTGCCGCATTTATATCCAAAAGCTCGTCCTCAAGCAATCTACAGAAGGTCTCTAGATGTATTGAGCTACATAAAAAGCATTAATCAAAAAGTTTTAACAAAAACAGGAATGATGGTGGGACTCGGGGAAACAAAGGATCAAATAATACAGGTTTTTAAAGATTTGAAAGAAATCAGCTGTGACATAGTTACGATCGGTCAATATATCCAGCCAACAAAAGAACATTTGGAAGTTGAAAGATATTATGAACCAAGCGAGTATGAAGAACTAACTCTGATAGCAAAAGAAATAGGAATAAAGTACACCTTTTTCTCTCCACTGGCGAGAAGTTCGTACAAAGCATTGGAAGTTTTTTCAGATACATAAAAAATTAGCCTCAGAATTAATCTGAGGCATTATTTTATATATTTTTTTCTCTTCTATAATTTTCTAAATATAGTTTTAATCTGTCGTGGAATACTGCAAAGAATATCCCTACACCTAACAATAATATTGAGTTTAGAAGCACAAATTGTGCCATTTTGTCTGTTGCAATAATTTTAATTAAACTAACTTGTGATGTAAAAAGTATGAACGTCAAAGTAAGTAATAAGAATATTACTGCAAATATTGTTGCATATTTCCTCATGCAAAAACCTGCCTTTTCTCTTTTAAAAACGTAGTGATCTAATACCTAAAGTGGTTACTCACTTCAGGTGTCAGATGAAAAAGAATTTATGCAAGTTAATAGTATTTTTATCATGTTTCTATGATAACATATTTCTGTCGATAATTAAAGCCCCCCGTTTTGAAAGTAGGTGGAATTTATGAAAACTATTGTAAAAGTTACTGTTTTAAGCATTTTATCGTTAACACTCGGATTGTCCTCAATGGCAAGTTCAGACTGCTGCCAAACAGCAGATCAGGCTCTTGCAAAATTAAAGGAAGGCAACAAACACTTTGTCACCCACAGGATGAAGCATCCCGATGAAACGATAACAAGGAGAAAAGAACTTCAAAAAGGCCAACATCCTTTCGTAGCAATATTATCTTGTTCAGATTCAAGGGTTCCTCCAGAAATAATATTCGATCAAGGTCTGGGTGATATTTTTGAAATCAGAAACGCCGGAAACGTACTTGATGACCATGTAATCGGTAGTTTAGAATACGCGGTAGCACATGCCGGTGTTAAACTAATAGTAGTAATGGGGCATGACGACTGCGGAGCAGTAAAAGCCACATTAGGGCATGCCCACGAATCAATCTACATTCAAAGTCTGACTCAATCAATAGAGCCTGCGGCAAAAATCTCTAAAGGGAAGGGAGATGCACTTGTAAATGAAACGGCAAAAAATCACGCAAAATTGACCGTTGCTCAAATTCTTAAATCCGATCCGATTATCGCGGATTATGTCGAAACAAAAGGTGTAAAAGTTATTCCTGCCATTTATCACTTAGATAGCGGGCAAGTAGAATTTTTTTAGAAAACATATCCTATAAAAAGACAGGTATAAAGCCTGTCTTTTTTATTGTGTTTGATGTCTTAATTGTATAAAAGGTAATATGCTATAATTTTTTGTAAGAATATTTGTAGAATGGTTGCGATGGAAAAAAAAAGAAAAAATCGAAATTCGGTTCTCTCAAAGATAAAACGGTTTCTAAAGGTTAAGTATAGAAGACCCGTACTCAATTATCTTGAAACTCATCTTGTTGATCACTGCAATTTAAAATGCAAATCCTGTTCTCATTACAGCCCGCTTGCAAGTGAATATTATTCAGATTTCAATGAATACAAAAAAACATTAAAACTACTTTCTAAAAAACTTACTTTTAAAACAATACGGCTTCTAGGCGGAGAACCATTACTTCACCCTCAGATTACCAAATTCCTAAAATGTACCCGTCAATTTTTCCCAAAATCAAAAATATCAATAGTTACCAACGGATCATTGTTAAAAAATATGCCGGAAGAATTTTGGCAAACTTGCAGAGAATCAAAGATATCCATGGATTTGTCTAAGTATCCGCCCTTTTATAACCAATTTGAAGATTTCATCAACTTGATACAAGCAAAATCAGTAAATATCACAGACATACACGATTGTGAAAAGATGTTTGTTTTTCACAACCCAAATTTGGACTCAAACCCGGATATTTCATACAAAAATTGCGGTATAAAACGCTACAAGGTTTTAAAAGGAACAAAACTGTATTCTTGCCCTAAATCCGCTTATATAAATATTTACAATGAATACTTCAATTTGCAGAAACAAAAAGATGAAGGGATAGACATTCGCTGCCACTCAGCAAAAAGCATAATTGACAAGATTTTCAAAGCAAACAGCATCTGTAAAAGCTGTAGCTACTCCGCAATGCAAATACAGTGGGATTACTCAAAATCAGTGCAAAACGAGTGGAATGTAATCGACGAGGCAGAAAAAATTTATGCATTCCAACAATTTATCCTTAAAGAAATCGAAAAAAAATAACTAACTCAAGTCCACTCACTTATATCTTTCTTCGACGTTTCCCATTTATTGTCTGTACTTCGAGATTTAATATTGCAATACTTACAAAAAGGTATAGGCTTTGACAAGAATTCGATTAT
>JAEZLC010000041.1 GCA_023435965.1 Cyanobacteria bacterium OH_CDB_58
GATAGAAATAAAAGGAGACATCAATGAAAATCCAAAACAGAACCGAAGGCTTATACAGCATTAAGTCCACCCCAAAATGTCAGGTAGCTTTTAAGGCTACTCCGGCACAAATTTTAGACACCCTGGAATGTTCAAAGCTTTGTCCTGGAAAAACCAGATTTTTAAAAAACATAGCAGAGTTTTTTGATTCATTACAATCAAATTTATCAGAGATTGCAGATGCACCAAAGAACTATGTATACAAACTTGGACAAGAAAATGACCTTCCAAAAGCAATAAAAGATGTTGAAATTGGGGGAGTAACCCTGAAATCACTGGATGAAACACTAAATACTAATCCATTTAAGTGTTCACCAACATCTACTTGCGGATGCGGAGGAGGAATGAACAAAGGTGAATTAGCAAAAAAACTCTTTGAAAGCCTAGGCATCGACGAACCTGACTTTATAAAAATTTCTTCAAAAAACTAAAACTACCGTCATTAGAGAAGCCAAAAAGGCTTCTTTTTTTTACTTAACATAATTGTAATATAAAACATATCCAGTCAGCTACTGTGTTTGGGAGCAAAATAAGAAATGATAATTTATCAAATTCTATAACAACTCTTGACATTTTTTTTACATAAGCTATATTAGTATTACAGTACCAATATGCCAATAATCTTTAGAGGTAATTATGCAAAGCGTATTAAAAATTTCAGAAGCAGGAGCAATAGCACTACACGCTATGACTTATATCGCAATACACGGCGATAAACCTTCTTCTACAAAGGAAATTGCCGACAGCTTTGGTGTATCGGTAAATCACCTTTCAAAAGTGCTTCAAAGACTTGTAAAAGCGAATCTGCTAAAGTCTATAAAAGGTCCTTTAGGCGGATTTGAGCTTGCGAAAAGCTGCAAAGATATTACTTTTTTAGAAATATACGAAGCAATTGACGGCAAGATCAACACAGGATGCTGCCTGTTCGGAAAAGCTATTTGCAATTGTGACGAATGCATAATGGGTGATTTTTTAAATAAAACAAACAAAAACGTAAAAGATTTCTTTAAAAACAAAAGACTTTCGGACTTTTGCAAACACAAGAAAGACTTAGACGAAGGATACATTTTTTAGATAAAGCAAGAATATACCTTGCAAAGGATTATGGAAAAGGAGAACCAAAATGACATCAATGTTTTGTTTTCAATGTGAGCAAACAGCTCAAGGAAAAGGATGTACTGTAAGCGGCGTATGCGGTAAAAAAGCAGAAACATCAAATCTACAAGATGAGTTAACAAGCAGTTTAATAGAACTTGCAAACTCAAACGAACCCAGCGATGAAGTGACAAAAACACTTATTGAAGGGTTATTCACGACAATTACAAACGTTAACTTTGACGACGAATCAATAAAAGTTTTCACAAAAAAAGTGACTGACCTGATTAAACGTCCAAATGACTTCGACATAAAATCTGTTTGGGAATGCAATGAAGATATCAGAAGCTTAAAATCGCTGATATTATTTGGATTAAAAGGTATCGCCGCTTATGCTGATCATGCCTGGGTTTTAGGATACAAAGACGAAGCGGTTAATAATTTCTTCTATGAGGCATTACAAGCTGTTTCTAAAGATTTATCAATAGATGAACTTTTACCTCTAGTTTTAAAAACTGGTGAAATTAACCTAAAATGTATGGCGTTGTTAGACAAAGCTAATACAGAAACATATGGAAATCCTGAACCAACTAAAGTTACAACAAATATTGAAAAAGGACCGTTCATTGTTGTAACAGGGCACGACTTGAGGGATTTACATATTCTTTTAGAACAAACAAAAGACAAAGGCATCAACATATACACTCACGGGGAAATGTTACCTTGCCATGCCTACCCTGAATTAAAAAAATATTCTCACTTAAAAGGTAACTTCGGAACTGCTTGGCAAAATCAACAGAAGGAATTTGATAACCTTCCAGGTGCTATTTTATTCACAACAAACTGTATCATGCCGGTAAAAGAAAGCTATAAAGACAGAGTATTCACAACAGCAGTTGTGCAACATCCTGGCTCAGTTCACATTGGAGAGAATAAAGATTTTACTCCGGTTATAGAAAAAGCTCTTGAACTTGGCGGATATCCTGAAGACAAAAAAATGACGGGAATCAACGGTGGAGATGTTTTAACAGTTGGATTCGGGCACCACACGGTAATGTCAGTTGCAGACAAAGTAATTGAAGGAGTAAAAGCAGGCAAAATTAAGCACTTCTTCTTGGTTGGTGGATGTGATGGCGCTAAACCAGGCAGAAACTACTACACAGAGTTTGTAAAACAAACTCCAAAAGATACAATAATTCTCACTCTTGCTTGCGGCAAGTTCAGATTTAATGATCTTGATTTAGGCGACATTGATGGCATTCCGAGATTATTGGATATGGGACAATGTAATGACGCATATTCTGCAATTCAAGTAGCGGTAGCACTCTCACAAGCATTCAATTGTTCAGTAAATGAACTTCCTCTATCGCTTGTTCTATCTTGGTACGAACAAAAAGCGGTTTGTATCCTGCTTACATTATTATACTTAGGGATTGAAAACATAAGACTGGGACCAACATTGCCAGCATTTGTTTCACCTACAGTTCTAAATGTACTGGTGGATAAATTTAAAATCAAACCTATATCAACTCCAGAAGAAGATCTAAAAGCTATCCTAGGGTAACTTTAGAACAAAAAAGAGGGCGTTTAACCGCCCTCTTTTTATATTGGAACATTATTCTTAACCTTCAGGCGATAACCCGCAGCAATTCTCATTAGACATCCCTCCTGGGTTGTTTTTACACTTTTGGATGCAGGAATTACATTTTTCCTGCATTTCTCCATTGCGAGAATAATACTTAAAGCTTTTTATCCATTTCGGTTCTTTACAAGAACACTCCTGCATAAACGTTAAAAATCTTATGAATTTTTCAAGAACTTCAGAAGACACGCCATACTCTATTTTTAGAGCATTTTCATCAACTATGGATTCATCGACAAGCAATACATTCTCTAAAAAATTACAAATAATTGCGTGCCTGTTTTCTATTTCATTTGCAACCTTTTCTCCTTGTTCGGTTAAAGTAATAATCCCATAAGGCTGGTAATTAAGATATCCTTTTTCTGCCAAAGCCTTTAATGCTTCAGAAACTGACGAAGGTCCAATATTAAGGTATTTTGAAACATCTTTTACTCTTGCTGCTTTTTGCTTTTTTTCTATAAAAGAAACTGCTCTGATATAATTCTGCGAACTCGGTGTTAAGTTTTTTTTACTTTTCATATTGCACCCTATTGACTAATAACAAATTTTGTTACTTAATATATAATATAATTTACGGTTAACCGAAAATTATATCGAATACCAAACAAGTATCGTTTTACTTCTAATTAATCAATTCTACGGAATATCGTAAATTTTTTCAACTACCGAAACAAATATTGCCAACAAAATATACAAAAGGATTTTTCTAATGAACAGTCTTACTACAAAGAATCAAAAACAACACACCCCCACTACCAAGCACTCCTTAATGTGTTGTTGTTGCTGCAAAGTATTTGAATCAGCAGGTTGCTTTTGTTGTTGTTTTTAATGATAAAAACATAAAGACGTACAGGCCCGCTTGATTTTGTAAAAACATGCGGGCTTTTATTTATTAAAAATTAGAAAAAGGATATATAAATGACAATAACTATAGAAAAAAATAAACAGATAGTTTACAAAAGAGAAAACCACAGTGTCTCAAATAAGAAAGTAACCTTCAAAGGGCCCTTAGACAGTACCGTTTCACAAGCATTAATGACGATAAATACAAACCCTATGGTTAATGCAGCAGCTGTTG
>JAEZLC010000127.1 GCA_023435965.1 Cyanobacteria bacterium OH_CDB_58
TTTACTGTTAATTTATTAAATGGGCTTTTTGAAGAGGATTATAAACCTAAGGATGTGAAAATTCAGTATACAAATAATGAGTTCGTACTTGAAAGTCTCGAAAAGATTTATGGTGATATGTTCATTAAGGTACAATCGCACAATAGAACTATTACTTATCATATAGAGTTTCAGACTCAAAATGATAAATCAATGGCGATAAGGATGTTCAGATATGGATTTGAAAATGCAGTTGAATCAGTAGATGATATAAGTAAAGAAAATATCAGGCTGGATTTTCCAAAGCAATTGGTTATATTTCTTGAAGAAAACAATAATATTAAAGATGAAATATCTTTTATATTGACGATGCCTGGTGGGAAAGAATTAACTTATAAAGTACCCACTATGAAGTACTGGAAATACACTGAACAAGATTTAGTGGATAAGAAAATGTATGCACTATTGCCTTTTCAGGTTTTTAAACTGAGAAAGGCAGTTGAGAGGATATATTGTAGTAACAAACCTCATAAACAAAAGGCACAGCTGATACGACTTGAGTTTGAGGAACTTATAGAAGTAGTTGAAAGGATTGCGAAGCTTTCAACTAAGTTGTATCACAGCAAGGAAATAATGGGTACTGACCTTGATAAGATATTATCGGTTTTAAATAATATTTCTGATTATCTTTACAACAAATATGGCGAGTATAAAGTTTTTTTTGAGAAGGAGGTAAAAACTATGATTACATCATTATATAATCCGGCACTTATAAAGAAGAAAGTTGCAGAAGAGGTTAAAGAAGTTGAAAAGAGACTCAAATTAGAAGCCGAACAAAAAGCTGAACAAATGGCAGAACAAATGGCAGAACAAAAAGCTGAACAAATAGCTAGAACAGCCCTTGAAAAAGGAGCAGACGTGGGATTTGTCGCAGAGATAACAAAACTGCATATCAAAACTGTGAAAAGAATACAGTCGGAGCTTCATGAAAAAAGCTCATTAAAAGTTTAAAGTTTGATTGGCCTGTTCATCCAAAGGAGTTATTAAATATAACAAACACATTAGTTCCGGAAGATATTGCGGAGGTAGTGATGGAAATTATCAGTAAACCTTCACACATAAGAATTCCTAAATATATGATTTTACCAAAAGGTCATAAAATCTAGACAGCATAAAGATCAATTTGACAGTATACTATTGACGGGAATTAAATTCTATTCTTTGAGGTCACAAACAATAGAATTTAATTCTTTAAGCTATGAAAATAGCTGTCTTTACTATGTTTCAAGCTAATACCGACAGCCAAAGGTTTTCGGATTCTATGACCAGTTCTGAAATTAGTTTGATAAATGGCCCGTAATTCATTGTGGTATGAGCTAGGTCAATAACATCATAATATTTTGCACGATTCTCGTTCTTAATTATAATAGGTGTGTACCCGTTTTTCATGAGTTCAAAGTTCAGCAATAGTCTTGATGTCCTTCCGTTACCATCGATAAAGGGGTGAATTTTGACAAATTCTCCATGCAATAGCGTTGCACGCACAACAGGGTGATAGTTAGTCCATTCGTGATGGTATTCATGAATTAGCTTTTGCATCAAATTAGTTACTTCATAATACTTAGGGGGTATATGTTTTGCACCGCTAATTACTACATTTTCCATTCTGTATTTTCCTGAATTTTGATTGTCTATTCCTTTGAGAATCAAAGCGTGAATATTTTTGATATTCCACTCAGTTAGGTTTTCTTTGTTTGAAATCAAATCTTCTAAAAAAAGGATTGCTTCACGGTGATTAATCGCTTCAAGATGTTCTTTTATACTTTTGCCACCTATGGTAATTCCCTCAAGAACAACTTTTGTCTCTGACATAGTCAAAGTATTTCCTTCAATTGCATTGCTGTTGTAAGTCCATTCAACGATCAATTTTTCGTGTAAAGAATCTGACAGCTTTTTTGAAAATGGTCTGTGACTATCGATGGCTATCTTTAGTGTGTCTATATAATTATAATCGCTTTGTAAACCTAAGTATTTCTTTTTCGAAGTTTCCCTTGCATCGACAGGTTTATCTGCATCACAAGGGATAGACCAGTTTTTGCCAATCTTAACTGCGCCATCTATTCTACCTTCAATGCACAATGACCTGATTCTTCGATCGCTAATATTCCAATTCTCACTAGCTTCTTTGATACTAATATATTTCAATCTAAACACCTCTATAATTATTTTATACCGATATAGGTATAACGTCAATATTATTCCAGTATCGGTATAATGTTATGCTGGATTTAATATGGAAATTTTATGGGATGATTAAGCAACATTAAAAAATACTAATAAGCTATGAAGCTTATCAAAATATATTTATGCCCCCTCAGGTTTAATATGGTAAAATATACAATATAGTATGCTGTTGGAAGAGGGGGTAATATGTCATATAAGGTTTTTATTTCAGATGGCACTTTATTAAAAGAATGTATAAAAGATGTAGCCTTTAATATTGATCCAATTAATTTCCTTGATATGCGAACCGGCACTGCGAATTCAATGATAATAAAAGGGAAAATCGACACTGCTGAAGGAACGGCAAAACTTTATAAATGGGCAATGCTTGCTGGAAATGACTCTAATTGTTATAAGGAAGTTACAGTAGAGCTTATAAAAGATAGTCAGCTAATGCGAAAAGTCAGCTTTTCGAAAGCCTTTATAGTTGACTACTCAGAGGAGTATTCAAATCATGTGGGTGTTGGTACATTTACACTCTACATAAAGCAATTTTTGGGAGAAGACATTGAATGTATCGGTCCAACTGATAAACCAAGTGAAGTAGATATGAGTGCTGTAGAAAAGGTTGAGGAAGTAGTTGAAGAGGCAAGAAAGCTGAGTCCTATAGTTGAAAAAGTGACAAAG
>JAEZLC010000142.1 GCA_023435965.1 Cyanobacteria bacterium OH_CDB_58
GACGAATTTTTCGTCCCAACGGGTAGCAGCGTGATTGAGGAAGGTGATTTAATTTTAACTCTCGCTGACAAAGAGCATTCTGAAATCATTCATAAATACTTCAATAACAAAAAATGATTGTTATAAGTTAAAGCAAAACTCTGCTTCGCCCAGCTCTTCACCTTGCAATGTAGTTATGGATTTATCAAACAATTTATTTATTGGGTTAGAGTCTATTTGAGAGTCATTTAGCCACCCAAGCTGCCTGAGAGCTTCAATAGTAACAAGACTTCTTGCCTTCATGTTAGCATCAGCAATTTTAACAACAATTGCCTCTTCCTTTTTCAGATTCACAACTACACAAAGTCCTGCAGCACCTACTTTAGCAAGCAAATCACTTGATGCCGCTATTATCTCAGAATCCAACCTTTCTCTGCCACCGATTAAATACGGATTTTTCAAAAAAGCATCTTTAATGCAAGAGTATTTTTCTTCAGTAAAAAGATTTAAAAAACCTTTTCCCAACTGCATTAAAGTAGTAGCAACAGTAGATAAACCGCATCCATCCTTGCTTCTAACATAATCATTACTTGCAACTTCACACAGTTCTAGTATTTTATTAATAATTTCAAAATTTAAAGGATGAGCATCATCGAGATAATTCTCAATACTCCAGCCTTTATACTTGCAAAGTGCAAGCATCATAGAATGCTTGCCGGAGCAATTATTGTGTACAGCTTTATAATTAAGGTTTTCTAGAAGTAATCTGTCCTGCTCGGATTTACTCAAAGGAGTTTGAGGAGGGCAAAGCAAAAAGGTCTCATCTAAGTCAATTTTTTTCAAAATACTTCTTACAACTCTCTGGTGATCAAGATCACCGCAATGAGAGGCAGCTCCAACAGCCATTTCCTCAGAAGAGAAACGATACAAATCATGCAAGCCCAAATCCACATGAAGAGCCAGCTGCAAAGGTTTCATACAAGATCTTTGATAAAACTTATAGTTATTATCTTCTCCGACCTTGTTTAATATGGTATTTTTCGAAATATGCAGTATTATACCTTGATGTTCCTGTTCGACCAGGTCGTTTCTTTTGAATTCAATTAATTTTGCGAATTTCGGAAGCATCGCCTATTTTCTCAATACGTCCGCTATCGCCATTAACTTTTGTCTTAATAATGCATTTTCTTTTGCAAGTCTTTCAACTACCGCTTGATTATCAGAAGAGGTTTCCTTTTCTGTAACCGGAGCCGATGTAACACTGCTTTTTGCCAAAATGTCAGTATTAAAAATAAAACGCTTTTTACATTCATCTTTTATATACAAGATCATTTTTGTTTCTTCTTCAGTAACAAAACCTAAATCTATCATTACAGAAGCTATTCCGGCTCTCTGTCCTGTCGCTTCTATTTCTTTTTGTCTTCTCATAGTGGCATCGAGCTGGTCAACGTCTAATTTACCTATGTGCTTGAAATACTCACCTAATCTGATTTTTCCGGCAAGGTACATAGCTGTAGCTTTTGCATTCGCTGTCACAGGAGCTGTAACAAGCTCTTTTTCTATTGCCTGTAAATTCAAATTTGCTGTTTCTTCTAATGTCCAAAAGTTATTTAAAGTGATTTCAAGAATATCCAATCCCTGAGATGCACCTTCTAAAAATCTGTACATGTTCTGAGGAAGATCAATTGATCTGGAATACAACTCCTTTTTACCAAGATATGTTAACGTTGGCTCGTAATATTGGTAAAGATCAGTTTTATCAAGAATCCCATGGGTTGCTGATATAGAATATTTCTCGATATCTTCTTTCAATTGCACATATAGCACCTCTTTTATCCAAAGCGGCAGCCCCAAGAACTTATCTAAAAAGCTTAAAAAAATATTTTTTTTCTCCATATCAACTCCAAGATTGTTTTAATATTGTTAGATATATATTATAATAAAATTAAAGGCATAAAGCAAACTGTTAAACTTAGAAATTTGGAGAGCAAATGGGCTTAGACGGATTTTCAATGAAGAATATCTCCCCACACAATGAACTTACATCTGCACAGATGGCTAACAATGCTGAAGCTCTAGCCTTAAAAGGCACCCAAAGGACTATCAAAGACGTAGAAGGACTCGCTGAAAAACAGAAAGCAAAGAACAAAGAATTTGAAGAAACAGATGAAGCAATATACTATTTGTTCGAACAAGACGAAGATGAAGAAAACCAGCAGAGAAAAAACGGACAAAATCAAAATAACGGAAATAAAAGATTTACGGTAAAATTAAATAATAAAACTCAATTGATAGAATTAATCGATACAGAGCAAAACAAAGTAGTAGAAACAATACTGCCTGCTGACTTAATAAAGCTCGTATCAAGATTAAACGAAACATCAGGAATATTAGTCAACAGAAAAATATAACCGCAAAAGGGAGAAGAAATGAATCCTTACCTAAAACAATATCAAAAAAGCCAAATTGAAACCTCCAGCCCGGAGAAGATATTAATTATGCTTTACGATGGGGCAATACAGTTTTTAAATATCGCCAGAAATGAAATAACGTCTGGAGCAGTCCCTTTAAATATTCAAAAAATCCACAACAATATTACTGGGGCACAAAAAATCGTCACAGAGTTTCAAAACACCCTTAATATGGATATAGGTGGAGATGTTGCACAAAACTTATACGACCTCTACACATACCTGCATAAAAGACTTGTTGATGCGAACATAAAAAAAGATGTTGAAATTCTCGATGAAGTACTGGGGCACTTGAAAGAGCTAAGAAACACATGGCAACAGGCAATAGAAATAGCAAAAAAAGAACAGGCAAGCTCTCAATCTCTTCACGATGAAGATGAAGATGACAAAGAGGATGAATAGGCTCAATCAATAAGGAACTTAATATGGACTTTAACCAATTAAAACTTTTATATGAACAAATTTATTCAATTTCAATGGAAATTGAATCTCTTATTGATGAAAAAAAATTCGAAGAACTCCCTCATACTGTAGCCAAGAGAGATAAATTAACAGAACTTCTTTCAGAAATGAGAAAAGAAGATTCAAATAACGCAAATTATCCTGTTGAAATACAGGAACTTATTAAAAACTTGGATGCTCAAGAGTTAAAAAACATTGAAAGATTAGAAAAAATCAAAGAAGAACTTAGAAAAGAGCTTGAAAAAACAAGTAAAAGTTCAAGACTTGTCTCAGCCTATTCACAAGAAATAGTCG
>JAEZLC010000178.1 GCA_023435965.1 Cyanobacteria bacterium OH_CDB_58
TGCTATAAGCAAAAAGGGGTGGACTTTTGTTTTCAGTGCAAAGATTTTCCTTGTGAAAATAGTGGATTTGATGAAAATTTGAAAACAAGATGGATTGCCTCGAATATTCGAATGAAAGAGATTGGTCCTGAGAAGTATTTGGATGAGATTAAAGACTCTCCTCGCTACGTATAGGTCTTTTGTTCTCTTTTGCTTTGCAGAATAAGCCGTATTTGTTATACTTATAGTATAAAGGGTTCTTGCTGCTGTTTCTGTGCAGCTCTGTGCATTTAAGGAAATGAATGATAAAGCTTAGTATAATAGTTCCGATATATAACGCATCAAGTTACTTACACAAGTGTCTTGATTCTTTAGTTTCTCAAACACTCAGCGATATCGAAATTATCTGTATAAATGACGGATCTACTGATGATTCGTTAAAAATCCTTGAGGAATATGCTCAAAGAGACAATCGAATAAAAGTTCTAACCCAAGATAATAAAGGAATAGGCTACTCTCGAAACTTGGGACTATCAATAGCTCAAGGTGAATATGTGGCATTTGTCGATGCAGACGACTTCGTAGAAGAGAGTACATATATAGTTGCTTATGAAAAAGCAAAGGAGCGTGACTGCGACATACTGATGTTCAACTTTAACTGCATAGTTGATGACGGTTCAGAGCTTCATCCGGATGTGAAAAAATATTTTAATATGGAATCATATTTTAAATCAAAAGATATACCACCAAAATTCAGTTATATGGATTTATCCGACAAAATTCTTCAGGTTAGCTGGAATATCTGGAATAAGCTTTATAGAAGAGATTTTATAATCGCTAATAATATAAAGTTTATCAATACGTATTTTCAAGACAGTCCTTTTCATTTAGAAACTCTTGTTTTGGCTGATAATATCTCATTTTTGCCCGAAAAACTTTATAATTATAGGATGCAAAATCCTGCATCAGTAACCAATACTCATTATAAATCTATTAGGGTGTTTGATTTTTTTAAAGTGGTTGATGAGATGAAGAGAATGCTATTAAAACACAAAAAGTTTGATGAATTAAAGCGTCAATATCTCGAGTTTAAGCTTGTTGTCCTTAATGCCCACCTCATATCTATTCAGGATGAGAAGCTCTACAAATCTTTTTATAAAAACATTATAGCTTCGCTCAAAAAAGAAAAAATTACCATAGATGTTCTTAGAGGGCTCAAGCTTGCATTAGCTCTCGATCATTTTTTGTATTCTGATGAGTTTTTGAGAGATTTTAACTCTTTTTCAATTTACAATTCTTTACTAACTAAACTAGCAAAACATAATTTTAGGATTTTTAATACATTATCATAAGGAAAATCCTTATTATCTGCATTCATCAAAATAAAATAACGAGTTTAAGTTAGTTGGAGAAATACATGTTGGTTTCTAATCTATTCAATTTGAGACTAAAAAATGACCATCCCAGTTTTAAGGCTGCAAGAGTTAATATTCTGGCAAAAGCTGATGAACACGGTTATGTCTCAAGGTCTGCACAGTTTTATGATACGGTTCAAAGAAACCAATCCGATATTTTTCAAAAACCGGAAGATTCAAGTAGTTTGAATTTGATGCTTCTTCCGGGAGATATTTTTATGAATCCTTCCAAAAAAGGGTTTAGAACACATTCTAGGAAAACTAACGGTGATATTCAGGCAGATTTCTTGAATACTTCAATTCAATCAATAAAGAAATTGCTCGGGCCTAAAGCAAGATTCGATGCGGTTTTTACTCCGGGTAACCATGATTTTGACGGCGGAGACAAAACTTTCTTCAACCTTCTAAAAAATGTTGATGTTACTCCAGTTATGACAAACATCGACTACAGAAAATCAACGGCATTAAAAATGCTCGAGAAAAATAAGGTTGTTAATTCAAAGATATATCAAATTCCTGATGATAAAAATCCTAATTTAAACCATCATGTAATGATTCTAGGGGTTACTATCCCGAGTATGGATTTTTACAATCCAGGTCTTATGAAAGGTATGCAGTTTGTGGACAACTGCAATAAGAAAGATTCGCAGATAAGTGAAAAAGATTTAGCTGCTACTTTCGAATTGTTGAACAAAAAAGTAAGAAGATTTAAACAAGAATTTCCAAAAGGTGCTGTAATCCTCATGTCTCATACTGGTACCCCAATATCTTCTATGATTAGGGACAATGTGCCGGGAATTAATGAGATTTTAAACGGGCATGATCACATGAATTTCTCTTCTACAAGAGGAATAACTCACATAAGCTCTTTAGGACAGAATAATGAAATGTTTAAATCTATAAGGCTGAACTTTGATGACAACGGAGATTTGGATCTTAGAGAAACAAATACATATTTTACTAATACGCATCCTTTGTCGGGGAAAGAGCCAAACCCAATGCAAGATTTATACGATTATGCTCTTAAGAAGGATATTCAATCCATAATCACATTAAAATGCCCAGAGATCGAAGATGAGTTGAGTTATTCTGATGAAATTCGATATAAAAATAGTTATCTTGCAAATTATTTAACAAGTTCTGTAAAAAAAGCACTAAAAGAACACGATCCTGACATTGCTGCCGTGGGTATACAGTCTTCTATCATTCGTGGAGGAATAAAAAACGGCTCTACAAATATTGACTTGATGAAAGTATTTGACGGTGTGAGTGAAGATCTCTCCACTATCTGCTCAGGTCCCATATCCGGTGAAAACCTTGTTGGTCTGATTGGAGAAAATATAAAAACGAACATAAAAGCACCGACCAGAAATACGATTATCCAGTGGTCAGATATCTTTGTAAATCGTAGCATGATAGAGAAAAATCCTGATTGCGACTTGTTTGATGCGATAAAAATAAGAAACAAAGATACAAGGCAGTTTGAAAGAATAAAACCTGACGGTATTTACAAAATCGCCATTGCAGAAAAGTATCTTGTTAAGGATGATATCGAATTTCCTAAGAAAATAAGAAAAGATATGAAACCTATCGGCAAAACTTACGATGAGCTGTTTAGACAAAACCTAGAGTTTTTTGATTATTACATAAAAGTTACTGATAAAATTAAAGAGCAAAGAATTGTCTAATTGATATCGTGGTATGATTTAGTAATAGAGAGATAATTTTGAAGATTAGTTTTTTGAATAATAATTACATAAATCAAAATACCAATGCTAAAGCTAATAACTCTAAACCTATTTTAAATAAGGGGTTAGAAAGAGACTTATTTGTTTCTTTTGCGTCTTCTCAAGAATTAAAAAGCAGAAAACCGATAATGAGTTTATCCAAAGAATTTGACAATTCAATTAAGGTTTTATTCCCTGATATTGACGGTACGATTAAAGGTTTTGACGGAAAAATTCCTGAAAGTGCCAGAAAAGCGTTGGGAAGGTTTGAAGATAACGGCTTAAATATCATTATTTCAACCGGAAGGACTTATACGGAGGGTAAAGATCTTTATGATCAACTCGGTATAAAACCTAATTATATGATTACTCAGCAAGGGGCTGAAATAGTTGACAAGACAGGAAATATAATATATCAAAACAGCTTGGATCCTGAAATGGCAAGATTGGCAGTTAAGGCTTTTTCTGAATACAAAAAAAAGTTTTCAAACGAAGATGCAAAAATGGTTGTTTATATAGATGGTAAACCATATATTACAGAAGATTTTAAACTTCCTTATAACTGGGAAGAAATGATAGTTGTTGATTCTTTTACAAAACTTTTAGATGACGGAAAAATCCCCACTAAAATCCTTTTTTATGAACCTGAGGGTGACAAGGATGATAGTAAAAGAATAAAAGAACTTATTTCGTACATGAGCGAACGATTGCCAGATGACTTTCACGTTGGGCATACAGCAAAGCATTATTGCGAAATAACAAGTCCAGAAGCTACGAAAGGGAACGCTCTCAAAGTAGTTTTGGATAAAATGGGCATAGATATAAAAAATGCTGCTGCTATCGGTGATTCAGAAAATGATCTTGATATGCTTAGAGTCGTTAAAAATGGGAGAGGCCTCTCTGTTTGTATGGGTAACGGTTTGGAGACGGCTAAAGATGCAGCGGAATTTGAAACAGCACATATAGCTCAAGACGGTTTTGCTAAGGCTTTAGATGCAATTATTCAGAACAATAAAAGACTTTCTGAACAAAAAGTATCCGTGTAAAAATCTACTTTGAGAGAAGTTTTTGTATGTTTTCTTTTGGCAAGAACATAAAACTTCCTAAATCTTTAGGGATAATTTTACCTTTTCTGATGCATTTTTCAATAAGCTCATTTGTCTTGCTGTCAATACTTCTAAATCCCAGCTTGTAATAGAAAGCTAGCGGCGATGTTTTTTTATCTATACAACAGGCATTAAGCAATACTCGCCCGTCGAATCCATTTTCAAAACTTTTTTTCACGGCTTCTTGTACCAGTTTTGTTCCGGCACCTTTTTCGTATGAATATAATATGTTAATTTCTTGAGCAGGTTTTAATAATTCTATTCCATTTTGAATAGTCTTATAGTCTTCCGGGTAGCCTTTCTTGGCGTATTGCATTCCTTTTTTGACAAGTTGCATTACTCCTAAGTCTTTATTGTTGAACACCAGCCTTAATGTGTCATCTTCTTGTTTTAATACAGAAGAAAGAACCTTGTTAATAGGTTTGCTTAATTCGATTACGTCTGTAGCCAGAGGAGTAAGTTTTACTCCCGATGTGCTGCTTCTATTAACAGCTTTTCCGATTGTTTTAACAGGAATAACTGATGAAATATTTGAAAATATTTTGCTTATGTTTACCAATACTACCCGACCCGATTTAAAACTAAAAGTATATATTTATAAAAACATATACTTTTAAAATATTGCTGTTAAATCAGGTTCAATTTCTTAAAACCCCATTTTATGCTTACCTGTTGTCGAAGTTTCTGACTTTGCTGCGATTTGAGGCGATGAGTCAGTTTGAAATCCTATAGGATTTTTCTTTGGTGTTGGGTGCAGAACGTTGAATAAAACTTGTTCGTTAGCATCATAAGTTTGATATTCGCCTTGAGCCTTGATTAAATTATTTTTTGATATTTTTGCTGCATCTTCAAATAAATCATGTGCTTTTTGGAAATATCTTGGATCCCCAGTTACATTACCCATTTGAGTATAGATGTTTCCCATTAGATTTGCTTTTTGTGCGTATTCTGATTCTTTTAATCCCAATTTTAGTCTGGCACCTGCAGAATCAAATTTATTGCTTACTTTTTCAAAAAGATCTGAAATTTCTTCAAATAATCCTTGAGTATATTTTTCTTTCGGAACATTCATTTTTTGCATCGCGGTATTGTAGTCATTTATTCCTTTTGTCAAAAGCATATTTCCGGCTTGTTTGGCTTTCGCTGCCAGAGTTGCTTTTCCCATAAAAGATATAATAGAAAATTCATCTTTGTCGTTGGTTGTTGTGCTTTTTACAAAGCAATCCTGGCGGGTTTGCATCCTGATAGCTTGATTGTTTTTATTGTTGTTTGTGTTTGATAAGAATTTGATAGAAGGAATTGTCATTGGGTAAAACTTAACTGCCATGTTGCCTCGCTTTCACTAAAATACATACACAAATACCCCCTGGATTTTAGGAGTATAATTAATAAAATACGAAAATAGTATTAACTTACTCCTCAACCAACGTAATTCGGCTAATACAAATTTCCCATATTTTTTTCATTTTATTATTAATCACTTAACACCGAGAACTTAAACTTACTATCTTTGTAACATATAATTTTTTTTGAAAAGTGTCAATGAACACATGTCGTTCAAAAGTGTATTTGTTACAATAATTCATATTTGAATAATCTTTATAAAAATGTTGAGCAAGGGCGATAGCTAGTAAATATGAGGACTTTGCCGTTTGAATGGTGTCTGAAAAAATGGATAAAAAAATAAAACCTAAAAATTTTATTGTGATACAATAAAAAGTTAGCAATAAAAAATATTCAGATACTTTGATATCATTACGAAAATACATGACAGATTTTGGCATCTACCAATGAAGATATATAATATTAATCCAGTAAAATCCAATAATAATATTGGCAAAAATCAAGTAACTTTTGGCAACAAGGCTGACATTTTAAAAATGGCAGCAGATGAGACAAAGTTAGTTCAGGCTTGCGTAAAATTCTCACAGGCAAGTGGGGAAAAGGTTGCCAATATGGTAAATGCAGGTGGTAAAATGGCTATTGCCCCACTTATAATTGCATTTAACCCATTTTCAAAAGAGGACAAAGAGACAAAAATTTATTCGGCCTGGAAGCATCCGATAGAGGCTGTGCTTACGATTACAATACAAATCTTAGCATTGAACAAGGTTGGAAAATATATCGATAAGTTGTCTATGGATGGGAAGTTAGCTGATAATTTTAATCTCAAAAATATCGCACAAGGACCAGAGTTTGAAGCTATCGAAAAGCGATTAGGTGTTTTTAAGGATAGAATCGGTATTGCTGTTGCTCTTGCTGCAATACC
>JAEZLC010000181.1 GCA_023435965.1 Cyanobacteria bacterium OH_CDB_58
CTTGAACCATTTTTACAACCTGAGTATTTGGTCTGCCGCAAAAACTGCAATAAACAATCTCTTGGGTTGGTGTTTCTGCTTTTTGTTCCTTTTCCTTATTTTTGTTTCTCATATTCTTTAGAGAAACAATTTTTTCTTCATCAGACATAACAAATCCTTAACAATTAGCTTAAAATATTGAGATATGTAACTTTTGAACATATCCACAAAATCATTCTAAGCTTCTTAATTTCTGGAGGTTCATTTTATTCATATCTACTTTATATATTGTATCTTATTTTGAATTTATTGCAAAACTTTATACTATTATAGTAAACTTTGTAATGTGAGAGGGTAATCAAAGAATGAAAAAGTTAGTTCTTTTAATTACAATACTTTTCGTTTCTGTATTAACAACAGCTTGTATAAACAATTTGGCAGTACAGGAACTTAACAATAAAGCAAAGGAATCGCTACAAAACGGTGATTCTGAAACAGCTATTTGCCGTCTTAAATCAAGTCTAGATTTAGACAGCAATATGTATGAAACTCACTATAACTTAGCTGTTGCCTATATTTCTGCAAAAAAATACGACGAAGCTATTGAGTCTCTAAAAAATGTGTTAAAACTAAATCCTAAATTCACAGACGCATATTATTCTTTAGGCGTTGCAAATGAAGAAAAAGCATATGAATTAATCAGCGGCGACAAAGATGATGATACGGAAGATACAGAAGAGGTCAAAGACCCTGATTCTGACAAGCCAAAAGAACTTACGGCAGAAGACAAGCAATTAATATGCGACAAAATAACTGAATCAATTGAAAATTACAATACATATCTAAGCAAAAAGGCTAACGCTCAAGATCAAGAAAAAGTTAACGAAAGAATAAATATTTTAAACGGTGAACTTAAAAAATATAATCTTTCAGAAGAAAACCCATCGAGAGAATAGCAATGTTTACATCTCCAGGTGAGATTGCGTTTAGAGTTTTTAACTTTCCGATTCACTGGTACGGAATCATAATGGCACTGTCTATTTTTACAGGACTATCAGCAATTTATGCCATTCAAAAAAAATATTACTCTCACATTCCAAAGGACGTTACTCTTGATTTGGCTTTTTACCTAATAGTTGGAGGGATTTTAGGAGCAAGGATTTATTATGTACTTTTAGATTTTCCTTACTACTTTAGACATCCTCAGGAAATAATTGCTCTCTGGCATGGGGGGCTGTCAATACATGGATGTATCATAGGTGCGACTCTAGTCTGCTGGATATACTTGAAAAGAAACAAATACAACTTTTTAGAAATTGCAGACTTATTTTCGTATGGATTAATACTAGGTCAGAGCATAGGCAGATGGGGGAATTTCTTTAATTCCGAGGCCTTCGGTAGCCCGACTAATTTGCCATGGAAATTGTTCATACCATTAAGTGACAGACCTATCGAATATTACAATTACGAGTACTTTCATCCGACATTTTTGTACGAATCAATCATCAATATAATTATTTTCATCATTTTGTTTTTTGGAATAAAGAACATACCATCCATAAAAAAAGGTACGATTTTCTTCAGCTATCTGATTCTTTATTCTGTCGGAAGGCTATTTATCGAAGGAATCAGAATAGACAGTATTCTGGATATAGGTAAAGTCCCAATCGCTCAAGTTGTCAGCATTATGTTCATCCTAATAGGAACGATAGGCATAATACTTCTATCAAAGAAAAAAACTGTTAATTAAAATCTAAAATTTTGTAATAAAGGTTATTCCGTTTATAATATTCATATGAACAAAAGAGTTATTTGGATAATAGAGTTAATTTTATGGACAATAGTTGCCATATCTCTTTCGTTTCTTCTTGTTTTTATTAACTCTGCGAAACAACAACAGCTAAATAGCTATTATCTGTTTTTCAGCGATATTGACGGACTAATGAAGGGTTCTCCCGTAAGATTAATGGGAATGCAAATAGGCTACGTTCAAGATATAAAAGTATTTGACAGCAAAGTTTTTGTCTCATTTTTGGTTACAGATAAAAATGTAAAAGTACCAGAACAAGCTACGGCAACAGTTGAATTTTACGGACTTGGAGGTTCAAAGTCGCTGGAAATAAATCCATCAACAGCTGATAATAGTACTAAGGAAGATATTATTATTACAAAAGAACCATATAGAATTCAGGACTTTTACGACATTCAAAACAACATGGCAAGAACTCTTGTAAGAATCACAAACAGTTTTACTTCTGTGGTCAATGAAAACGACATATACAAAAAACGACAAGAGTTAAAATTCAGCACCAAGGTTAAGAAGATAAATACCCAGATGAACGATATACAAAACGAACAAATGAATTTAATAAGAAGAACTAAAAATATAAACGGAAACCATAAGTTTGAAGTAAACTTCAAAACCAATCAGGAGGATAACAATGCTTCAGCAGCAAACTGAACAACAAAATATAGTAGTATGTAAACACCCATTATCACAACACAATTTAAGCATAATAAGAGATAAAGATACAAGTGCAGAAGTGTTTAGAAATGCTGTTAAAAGACTCACTTATCTTTTATTTTACATGGCAACTGACGATCTGGAGCTGGAGAATATTCAAGTTCAAACTCCTCTTATGACTTGTGATTCACAAATATTAAAAAGAAACACCAATATCATAATTGCACCGATATTGAGAGCAGGTCTGATTTTCTCAGATATAGCAAGCGAAGTAATCCCTTTCGCCAGTATCCAGCACATAGGTATGTACAGGGACGAAAAAACTTTAAAACCAGTATGGTATTACAACAAAACCCCTATAGAGTTTGAAAATCCTAAAAATAACGTAATATTAATATTAGATCCTATGCTCGCAACAGGCAACTCCGCTGTTGAATCAATAAAACTATTTATCAACAAAGGTGTTCCGGAAAAGAATATTAGATTTGTAAGCTTAATAAGTGCTCCAGAAGGGCTTAATAAAATACACAGCATTTACCCTAACGTAAAAATAATCACCGCAAATATCGACGCAGGACTCAACAGCAGCGGATATATCATGCCTGGACTAGGAGATGCCGGAGACAGAATATTTAATACTCTGGAGATTTAATGTTTTATTTTGAATACTTTTACGGGAAAAAAGTGCTAAAATCAACACTCCTATCAGACATTGAGCATTTTTTTACCACTCGAGACTTTGTTCTGACGGCAGGTGAGCTAACAGAACTTCAAGATTTAACGATTAATAACAGAAGTTTCTTGTGCGATTGTTTAAGTATCACTCAAGACAGGCTCTATAAGGTTAAACAAACCCATTCAACAAATATAAGTGTGGTTAAAGAACACACTAATTTTTACGATGATTGCGATGCTTTGATTACAAACATCGAAAATTCTGCAGCAATATTGAACTTTGCAGACTGCACTCCGATAATTTTATATGATGAAAAAAACAACGCTGCAAGCATTGTCCATGCCGGTTGGAGAGGAACAGCAGGAGAAATACTCAAAAAAACCGTGATAAGAATGCAGGAAGAGTTTGACTCTAAACCTGAAGAAATCGTAGCAGCCATAGGTCCAGCTATCGGCAAGTGCTGTTTTTCGACTGATGAAGATGTTTTTGATAAGCTTATAAAGGATAATGATGAAAATATTTATTCGTACGATACTGCAGCGAACAAATATCATATCGATTTGAAACTCTTGAACAAAAAACAATTATTAGACACTGGAGTAGTAAAAATTGATGTTAGTGACTATTGCACATCTTGTATGTCTAATATATTTTTTTCTTATAGAAAAGAGTCGGGCAAAACAGCAAGACACAGTGCTATCATAAAATTAGGAAAGAGAGAGAAATAATGTCTGTTATAGAAAAATTTGCGACAATATCCAACACAATAACAAATCTGATAAATTTTGTTTCTACGGATGATTCTGTAAAAGAAGATTTTAACGAGTACATGAATACTATATCAGCCCAAAAGCTTTCACCCTCTCAAGTACAAGCAATGATTATTCCTTATGTTTTTGAAAGAAGGCTAACTGAAGCAAGAAAAAGCATAATTGATTTATATCTGGAAAATACTCCAAAAATTGATAAATTTGACAAAAAAGTACTAAAATCACTTGCAACATCTTTCTCATCAATTTTCGAGATAAAAAGAGTTCGTCAGAACGGGTTTGAAC
>JAEZLC010000267.1 GCA_023435965.1 Cyanobacteria bacterium OH_CDB_58
TCATTAATGGACTTTTTCAACAATTCCTGTGATTTTTTTACACTTGGCCCAACTAAAGCTATATCGTTTTTTGCCATGAGAGGAAGAACCGCACCCACCTTTTTCTCTAAAGGAGAAGGACCAACCGGGATAGGAAGGCTCTCTCCAAAGCTGATTTTCTTGGACAAAATATTTTGGCTTCCCATAATATAACCAGATTGAATTATATTATTCACCTTCGGCGAAAATGCCTCTGGCAAAGATGCTAAAGCACCATGTTTAACCTGGTTTTTTTGCGTATAAACCGGAGAAATACGCACAGAACTCTGCATAGTAACTCTCATTACTTACCTCCTCTTATCTTAAACGCCTGTTAATAAGGTCGCAAGATTAAAACTATTTACTAATACTTTTATCTAAAATTTAACAACTGCAAATTGACAGCACATTCGATTCCATCGCAGCAAAGAAAATAAAAGTACCTCTGTTAAAAATAAAAAGAACACACAAATCACATCGATCACACTTAACATCAATTTTACCGCCCACTTAGTCTTGTAAATAAGTTATTATGATTGTAGCAATTTTTGAAAGTTTGTCAATAAGTATACGATGTACACTTGTTAATTTTCTATACTACTGGCGTTAACCTAATTAGGCTAATACGGGAGTGAAACGCTCTAAATATAAGGATTTATTTTTCAACATACATCAATTGTACAAGCTACACTTTATGTAACATTTGTTTACAAATGCTCTTCTGCCTTGTGAGATTCAATCAAAACTTTTTTTGATATTCTAAAATCAGGCAGGTCATTTCCATCCCTAATATCTACCGGATTTGGATTCTTCATCCAAATATCTATCGAATCTTCTTTTACGTAGTACTTCGCTTTTTCTGCAATTATATCTATAATCTCTTCTTGCGTTTTATCCCCATAAGGCTCTAACTTACAGAAACCCAGGACTTTTTTAAAGTTTTTCTCCATTACATAAAAAGCATTCTCGACTCCACCTTGTTTTGGAAGCATTTTTGTTTCCTGCGGGTTGATCGGATAACCATCTTTTGGATTCAAATCATAGGTCTTATTTTTCAAATTTTCTCTTTCAAGCTTTCTGGCGTTTTCTTCTCCGATCACAGGTACAAGCTCTTTTAACGCTTTTCCTGTAAGCTTATACCCTTTGAAATAATTATCTACAGCCAAAGAAACTTGAGAATATGATTTGTTAAAGCTCACTCTGGCGTTACATCCTTCATTATCTAAAGGAATATTCAAGTTTTCGACCTTGCCGCCATTCTGGAATATCAAAACTTCTCGTAAAGTAAGCGGCTTTGTTTTGTCTTTTCTATTCTCGTTAAGGAAATACAGGCAATACTTCATAACATCCACAGTACCCTTAACATCGGCAAAAGCATCGTGTGCATCATCCAAATTTTTGCAGAACAAGAACTTATATTGCTCAGACAGTTTTTTTCTTGCTCCCAAGTAAGGATGGATTCTTTGTATCAAAATAAAAGGATCAAGAACTTTGCAAGATTTTCTTGCCTTCAAAGGTTCGTGGGAATAAGAATTATGCTCCTCGATTGCGTTATTCAATATTGTCATATCAAACTTCGAATTGTAAGCTACAATAACTCCGTTCTTCTTGTTCATATAGTCATTAACAAAAGGTTTTAATATTGTTTCTATCGTAGGCTTACCCTGCACCATATCGTCGGTTATACCATGAACATCAGAAGAAGCCTCTGGGATATGCATCTCAGGATCTAAAAGCTGGTTGTATGCAGAATCTTGAATTATATCACCGTTTTTAACCTGAATGGCACCTATCTGTATTATTTTATCAAGAGGTTTTGTTCTGTCGGTCAAATTCAAACCCGTTGTTTCCGTGTCAAAAACAACACAATCAATGCTGAGCTTCCCGTCATTATTCACGATTGGAACATCAAGATTTTTGTGGGCATTAAAGTTATACAACTCTTTTAATACAGAAGCAAAATGTTCTTTTGATTTTTGTGAATTTAATGTGTGAAAAACCGCCAACGGCTTTGTTACATTGTAAGAATTGTATCTTCTAACCCACGTTGTATCATTTGCTTCTGCCAGGGCATTCGCATGACAAAATGCATAAATTTCTTTCTCTGTGGCTGTTGTAATATCAATCGGTTCTTTAGAAAGATATTCCCAACCAACTTTGCTGAAATCCAAGAAGTTTCCGCCTGCTTTATAAAGGCCCGCTCCCTGATATTCTTTGCCTTTTACCTCTTTGACAACGTTATTTTCGAACCAAAGCCCTTTGAACGGAACAAAATATGGCTTTATGTCCTTCAACGACCCTGCGTAATTATGGGTTTCTTCCGCATATATATGAGGTCTTTTTTCAAAATCATTTTTGTTATTTTGAGATTTAGAAATATTTAAAGTTGAAACAGCAAATACTTTCACAATTACCCCCTAATATCCAAGATTGCGGATGGCTCTTTCGGGAAAGAAACAACTTTATTTTTAAGTTTTTCAAAATCCGATTCTGAATATTTCCAGTCTTTTTCAAATTGTCTTACAAAAACGGCAGCCAAAGACGGTTTGTCAAAAGCAATGGCACATTCATTGTTGCCACGTTTATACTTTTCTTTGGCGTTATGTCTGTCTTTTATAATTTTGTAATAGCCCTGAATAGTACACAATGTAGACTTCTGCTCTTCCACAAAATTGTACACATTTCCTTGCAATTTTATGCTAGCAACCCCGGTTTTATTCAAGCTATGCAATGCTTTTTTCAGAATTTCTCTTCTTGCCATAAGCTCTTTATAGTCAAGCTTCTTTCTGGAAAGCGGAGGAAGGCCCAGCTGATCCTCAAACTCTTTTACTTTAAACAGATAACTTCTAATCTCTTCATCTATTTTATTTGCATAAAGTTCATAATCTTCTCTCATTCCTTTTTTCAAGTTCTGGTTAAGACCCATTGCAGACCAATTTGTGGAGCCAATTATTACTTCCCTGTCATCAAATACGGCCCACTTTGCATGCATTCTCTGATTAATTTTTTCATCGAAGTTATAAAGACGTATCGGAACGTTGTTTTCTACGAGTTCGTTATAAGCTTTTCTGCAATATGGAAACTCTTCAAGAATATCTGAAGAAACTATGAATTTCGCATCTAATTCGCCTTTTTTATGCCTTGCAATTATTGTCTGTATCAACTCTTTATCTGAAAGAACAAAAAGTTCTCCCCTCACCTTCGAACATGTGTTTAATTTATCCTGAATATAGTTCCTTGTGGTTTCTTTACCTTCCTCATTTACAAACTTAAGCTCATTAGGTTTTGTAGCCAGAATTTTTATTTGAGGATTATCAATCGGATTTGTTTTAACTAATTCAAGCTTGGAGAGATCATTTTTATCATACCTGTTCAAATATTCTGGCTTATTAAACACTTCCCCAACCATGTTCATATAGTCTACGTTCTCTTGCTTAATCTCTTTTTTCAGCCCGGTATAAAACTCTTGCTCCTCTTCAGTTAAAGGTCCTGCCACAAGCTTTGTCTTACCCAACCTTTGCCAAGCAAATTTCCAATCCTTATTAAAAATTTCCTCGATTATATTATCAACCTCAGAATTTTTATATTTTGGCAAAGTTTCTATCGCAACGCAGGCATCATGATTAGCACAAGAATGAGTACCCCAGTTCATGCCCCCTAATATCACTTTCTTACCGTCTACTGCAAGCAACTTAACATGTTGAAGCGCCGCCCCGTTTTGAGCCGCCCTAGGATAAGGCACAACATCAATACCGTTGTTCTTCAGATACTTAATCATATCCTGATTATTATAATGTCGATCTTTTTCACCATTTCCATTAATGTACCATTTGTGAGCATCTAAAATAACCTGAATTTTTAGATTTGGATTCTCTTTCTTTTTTCTTATCAGTATAGGAAGCAAACTTTGTTGCTCTTCAAACCCTGCAACGGCATCCGCACCATTTGCCGGCCATTTGTGACCGTCAATTTTCAAATTTTGAAACTCAAACATTTCAACAAGTATAGATTCTTTTGCACTCTTAACGTCTTCTACAACCTTATTAAAGATTTGCTCTCCATCTATTAGAGTTGTAATCTGAGTTCTTCCAACTTGAGCTGTTTTGCTGGGTTCAGGAAGCACTTTCGGTGTATAGGTCAGATGCTTAAGATACTGCCTTAAAAAATCATCAACTGAAAGCTCTGATTTGTTAGCGCTTTCTATGATTTTTTGTGCCATAAAATAAGAAACATCCGGTAAATTAACCGGATTGAGTTTTTTAGGTGTTCTCACCTCTATTTTTGGAAGTTGATTTTCAGTCTCATTATTTTTGCTTTGGGCCGCAAAAGAAACACTTCTTACACTGCTAAGTCTAAATGGAGATATGGCTAAATTACTTTTCATTATAGCTTTTCACTCACAACGCTTCATTGCAAATCATTATTACATTCATAATATTAAAAATGCAAATAGGTAACTAAATCTTAATTAAGATATTTTTACAAAGGGGGTTAGCCTTTGTTTTTTCGGGAAAGGAAATATGCCATGATAAAACTTTTTCTGGCAGATTTATCTATAGCGGACTCTTTGTAATCATGTTCTGATGAAACATATTGTTTCTCTGGTAAGTTAATTAATTTACTACTTTTATTATATAAGTATAAAGACGATACGACCGGACACTTTTTCATTGATGCTCTTATCTTTTTATTAGTACCCCAAAAAACCTCTTAGATTATGCTGTATTATAACCTGGGAAAAAATTTGTTGATAGCCCAAGTGGACTATTATTAAAACTAAATTTTTTCATTTTTTTGTATAAATGGCAATTCTCTACTAAAATATATCAGCCGCAAACAAAAAAATCACCAATGAAATAAAACGTAACGTTTTTAAAAATATTTTGTCCAATAACCTTTTAGAGAATGACTTTTTTATTGGAAAAAGAATAAATGATATATGGACGAAATAACAATAATATTCCCAAATCAGCTGTTTAAGAACTCCCCTGTTTTATCAAAAGACAGGCAAATTTTTTTAATAGAAGATAAAAGATATTTCACGGATTTTAAGTTTCACAAGTACAAACTGCTCTTGCATAGAGCTTCGATGAAATACTACTGCGATTTTTTGAAAGAAAAGGGCTACAAAGTAAAATACCTCAACTTTGATCAGGATTGGGAGGAGATAATAAAAGAGCAAAAAATTCAAAAAGTTTTTGCAATCTATGTAATAGATTACACATTAAAAAACAGAATAGAAAATCTGGACATAAGTGTTCACTGGCACAGTTCCCCTTCATTTTTGTGCAACGAAGAAGATTTCAGACACTTTTTTGAAGGCAAAAACCATTTTTCTCAAACTTCGTTTTATATTTATCAAAGAAAGAAATTAAAGATATTATTAACAAAAGAGGGCAAAGCAATAGGAGAAAAGTGGACCTTCGACAAGTTAAACAGAGAAAAGCTCCCTTCCAACATAGAAATTCCAAAACTGCCAATTCTTGACGAGAATAAATATTTAAAAGAAGCCAAAGCCTATGTAGACAAACATTTCAAG
>JAEZLC010000268.1 GCA_023435965.1 Cyanobacteria bacterium OH_CDB_58
GTTCTAGACGCCAAAAAATACTATAAAGATGCAATACTAATTCAGCCTGATTATGCCTACGCGCATGCTGCTTTAGGATTAATCTATGCAAAACAAAAAGATTCTGAAAATGCCATAGAATCATTTAAGACAGCTCTGGAAATCGAGCCGTTAAATGTTGATATTAGGTACAATCTGGCTTTAGCATATGAGCTTGCTATGAATACAGAAAATGCGATAAAAGAGTATAAAAAAGTGCTGGAAATTGATCCTAACCATCCTGAATCAAAAAATAATTTAGAACTTTTATTAAATATGTATTAAATTTCTTAAAAATAATTGTCTTTTGTGCGAGAATAGTCTAGGAAAAAGGAGACAGAAACATGAAAGACAAAACTTTTTTAATGATTCCAGGACCAACACCGGTACCTGAAAGTGTATTACTAGATATGGCTAAACATCCTGTAGGCCATAGAAGTAGTGAGTTCTCCCAAATCCTGTCGTCGGTATACGAAGACTTAAAACAATTATTCCATACAAAAAATGAAGTCATTATTTATACATCAAGCGGAACTGGTGCAATGGAAGCTGCACTCTCTAATCTTGTCAATCCAGGCGATAAAGTGCTTTCTCTGATAATAGGCAACTTTGGTACAAGATGGGCCAAAATTGCAGAATCAAGAGGTGCGGTTGTTGACAAAATTCAGGTCGAACCAGGACATGCCATAAATCCAGCGGATTTAAAAGCTAAATTAGATCAAGATGTTAATAAAGAAATTAAGATAGTTACTCTAACTCACAATGAAACCGCCACAGGTGTTACTAACGATGTAAAAACACTTGCAGCAATGATAAAAGAACACGGAGCTGTTTCAGTTGTAGATGGTGTTACCAGCTTAGGAGCACTTGAATGTAGAATGGATGATTGGGGCATTGATGTTCTGATTTCAGGCTCTCAAAAGGGCTTTATGATTCCTCCAGGGCTTTCTTTCCTTGCAGCAAGCCCTAAAGCATGGAAAATGTATGAAGAGTGCAAATATCCAAGCTTCTATTTTGATTGGGCTTCAAACAAGAAAGCTGTTTTGGAAAATTCAACAGCGTTCACTCCTGCCGTAAACTTAATAGTAGCCTTAAAAACAGCTCTTGATATGGTAAAAGAAGAAGGCATCGAAAATGTTTGGTGCAGGCACAAAAAAATAGCAATAGGAATCAGAGCAGCTATAAGAGCAATGGGACTCAAGTTATTTGTAGAAGATGATGCTATCGCAAGCCACGCTATTACAGCAGTGTTGCCACCAGAAGGTGTTAGCGTTCCGGATATAAGAAAAGTTTTAAAGAATGATTATGATATTGTGGTTGCTAACGGGCAAAATAAACTAAAAGATGTAATTTTTAGAATAGGTACTCTTGGTTATGTTTCTAATAGAGACGCTATAACTGCTATAGGCTCCTTAGCGTCGACACTTTACAAGTTAGGACATAAGTTTGAACTTGGATCAGGCACAGCAGCGTTAATTAGAGAACTAAACAACTAGGAGGAAATAATGAAAGTATTAATTACAGATAAAATAAATGAAGCAGCAGGAAAAATATTAGAAGGTGTGGCACAAGTCGATTTTCTACCCACAATGACTGAAGACGAACTGGCTGAGAAAATCAAAGAATATGATGCGTTGATGATAAGAAGCCAAACTAAGGTTACAAAGAAAATTATCGATTCAGCAGACAATTTGAAAATCGTAGGAAGAGCCGGAGTAGGCGTTGACAACGTAGATATTGAGGCAGCTACTCAAAAAGGTGTTATTGTTGTAAATTCGCCAGACGGCAATACCAATGCAGCCGCAGAACACACAGTAGCACTTATGCTCGCAATGTCTAGAAATATCCCTGCCGCGGCAGTTTCAACTAAAGATGGAAATTGGGAAAGAGCTAAATTTACCGGAGTGGAAGTATACGGCAAAACGTTAGGTATCATCGGGTTAGGTAAAATTGGATCTCATGTGGCACAAGTTGCAATTGCCCTTGGTATGAATGTGATTGTTTGTGACCCTTATACAACTGAAGAAACAGTCGAAAAAATTGGTGCTAAATATATCAAAAGCTTGGACGATTTCTGGGGACAATGCGATTATATTTCTATCCACGCCCCAAAAACAAGAGAAACAGCATACTTGATAAATAAAAATACGTTAAATAGAATGAAAAAAGGCGTAAGAATAGTAAACTGTGCCAGAGGCGGAATCATTGAAGAACAAGCACTTAAAGAAGCAATTGAATCAGGCCAAGTAGCAGCAGCTGCTATAGATGTTTTTGAGGACGAGCCAAATATTCAAAACAGCCCTTTAGTTTCTTGTGGTGGAAATGTGCTTTTAACTCCTCACTTGGGAGCAAGTACAAAAGAAGCACAATTCAATGTAGCTATTGATGTTGCAGAGCAAATTAAAGAAGTATTAACGGGCGGATCTGCTAAAGCAGCTGTTAATATTCCATCATTAAAACCTGATGCTCTCGAGCCGGTTAAAGATTACATGCAACTTGCTGAGAATTTAGGCGAATTGGTAGCACAAATTTCTACAGGTAATATGAAATCAATCAATATAACAGTGAATGGCAACTTGTCAGAACTAAATGTTTCACCACTGGAAATTGCTGTAATGAAGGGTATTTTCTCTTCATTAATGGAAGGTGTAAATTATGTCAATGCACCAATCATTGCAAAAAATAGGGGAATTAATATAATAACTGCTAAATCACAGAAAGATTGCACATTTATCGGTTCAATTTCTATAAAATTGATTACAGATAAAGAGGAAAATAGCGTAACTGGTGCATTAATTGCTGAAAATATGCCTAGAATAGTTACTATAAATCAATATAATATGAGTATAGAGCCCGAAAAGCATATGCTTATTCTTCCTCATGAGAATAAACCTTCTATGATTGCAAAAGTAGCAGCAGTAATCGGCGAATATAATATTAATATTAGCAGAATGCATGTTGCTCAAAAGTCTAATACTAAAGATAATGAGTCAATTATGATAATAAATACAGAGAGCCCTGTAGAGAAAAATGCTATAGAAAAAATTAAATTAATTGACGGTATTTATAATGCAAAGTATGTTCAGTTAAACTAGCATTATATTAGTAAACAAAAAAAGCATAATCTTTTGATTATGCTTTTCTTTTTATGCGATAAAGTTGTGACCGAATTTGCTTGCACCTACGAAGTAGCATTCTTCAAGCATTTTGCTAAGGTTGTTATAAGTTTTTTGGTATGGTCTGTTTTCGTCTTCAGCTAGTTTTGCTGCTGTTTCTTCGTATACGTTAGCTACTTGAAGTGTATATTTGAAAAATGTTTGTTCTCTCATTATATTCTCTCTTTTCGTTTAATTTTGTAATCTCTCGTGTATTGTTGATTAGTCTTTGAAGTATCCGATTTCGTTTTTGATTGAGTTGTCTACTAGTTTTTGAACTTTTTCTTCTTCTGCAGAAACTGCTTTGTGGTTAGTTTCTAATTTCTTTTGTTCGATGTCTAATCTGTTTTGTGCGTTTGCGATTTGAGCTAGTTGAACTTCGAAGTCTTCAATTCCTACTGCATCTACCATATTGATTGTTGGAGGAACATCTGCTTCACCTGTTGTCATTTGAGATGAAATGTAGTTTTGAACCGCGTTATATTTTTCTTCTAGTACTTCAGCGTTTTCTTGAGCTAATCTTTGAGTTTGATTCATCATCATTGTGATTCTGTATTCAAGATCTGATTTTCTAGCTGTTAGTACTAATAATCTTGCGCTATTTGGAACTATTGCCATTTCAACCTCTTTTGTTTTGCTCTTGTACATATATAAAAACAAAGAGTATATAAAAATTGCCTAAATGGTATATACTTTGCTTAATATTTGTTTACAAATAGGGCAAAAAGGTATTTGGTTAATCGAAGTATTTCCTGTCTACAAGCTCATTTGGCATAAATTGCTGTTTTATATCAGGATTATTGTGAGTATATACATACCCGATTCCGAATCCGTATTTTTTAGCATCTTTATAATGAGCATCCCTCAAATGCATAGGCGGAGGGTAATTTTTTCCACTATTAATATCATTGATTGCACTATCTAGGGCTATATATGATTTGTTTGATTTTGGTGCTTTAGCAACGTACTCTACTGCCTGTGCAAGCGGGATTCTTGCTTCAGGCATTCCTAATAATTCAACAGCTTTATGTGCATTCAAAGCTACATTCAGTGCATTTGGATCAGCATTTGACACATCTTCTGATGCACATACAATAAGTCTTCGTGTAATAAATCTGGGATCTTCTCCGGCTACAAGCATTTTTGCTAGCCAATATATAGCAGCATCCGGATCTGAACCTCTTATGCTCTTTTGGAACGCAGAGGCGATGTCATAGTGTTCTTGTTGAGAATATTTTATTGATGAGTTTTGTGCCAGCTCTTCTATTATATTTAATTTTAAATATCTTTTGTTGTCTTTTAACTCTGAAGCGAAAAAAGCGTTTTCAATGAGGTTTAATCCAGACCTGGCATCTCCTCTTGCATAGTTAATTATATAATCATATACTTTGTCTTCAATCTCAATTTGCGAATACTTATTTTCTAAATAATCAATACCTTTTTGAATAACTTGAAGCATACTTTCGTCATCTAATGGTGTAAGGTTAATAATCTGAACTCTCGATATAAGTGCTGGAATAACCTGAAATGATGGGTTTTCCGTTGTAGAGCCCATTAAAAAAATGGTCCCGTTTTCAAGATGAGGAAGGAGAGCATCTTGCTGTGTTTTATTATATCGATGGATTT
>JAEZLC010000273.1 GCA_023435965.1 Cyanobacteria bacterium OH_CDB_58
GTAGTATTTACTGTATGTGTATTTAAACCCAACGCGATATTGTTTTTTTGGTCAAATCCGATTTTTCCGATCCTTACCGGTCCCGTGCCTGTGGTTTGGAAAAAGTCTATTATGGAACGTCTTATTGTATCGTTGCTCGAATCCGCAGGAGTCACTAATAAAAGTCTGCTACCTGATGTTGCGGCCACTGCTGGGATTTGGCTCGCACCAATAAGTGCCGTCTGAGAAGAACCTAATCCGTAAAATATACTGGAGTTAGCCCCAGTTCCTGCTGAAATGTATTTCCACATAGAATCTGATGTCATCTGTCTTTTAGAGATAACCGGAATTACCGCCGATAATATCAAACTCACTATCATCAATGTTATCAGAGCTTCTGCAATCGAAAACCCTTGTCTGCAATTATTTTTAATCGTTTTCATATATTCCCTCGCAAATAAGAGTAATTATACCATTATTTAGTATATTCCCAAAAAATGTTAATTAATATCAATAACACTCACCCCGTCGCCGCCTTCGGCCCGCTCTCCAGACCTAAATTTTGCGACATAAGGGGATGATTCCAAATAATCCCTGACTACCTGTTTTAGTGCACCGGTGCCGTGCCCGTGAACTATATAAACAGGAGAAAGATTTACAAGACTAGCTTTATCAAGATAAGATTCTATAGCGTCAAGTGCCTCTTCACATCTATAACCCCTTAAATCCAATGTTTGAGATAGATTATAGCGTTCAATATTTATTTTAGCCTGTTTTATTGCATATTTTTTTGCGGGAGTCTTAATGACATTCTTGTTGTACTGGGCGATTTTATCTTTTTTTACTGATGTTTTTATCATACCCATTTGTATTTGAACCTTATTGTTTTTATCAGGCAAAGAAAGTAATACAGCTTCTTGATCAAGATTTTTAATCATAACTTTATCGCCTGCTTTAGCTATATCCCAGTCTAGCGGCTTGTATGTCTCCAGTATTTCTTCCTCTTGGATTGCGAACTCTGATCTGAGCCTGTTTTCTAACTTAGCTAATTTTGAGAAACTTCTATGGGCAATTTTTTCACTCTTTTGCTGACGCATTTCCTTTAGAATCTGTCTTATCTCTTCTTTGGCATTGTATATCGACGTTTCGAATTTTTTCTTGTACACTTCAATGTTTTTCTTTTTTGTCTTTTTCAAATCAGACAATTTTTCGCTCATCTCTTCTTCAAGGCTTTTCAAATTTTCTTCGCTCTGCTGAACTGACTTAGCACTTTGAGAAAGCTGATGATGAGTAGTTTGAAGCTCTTCTAAAACCTTGGCAGTAGGGTCTTTTTGATTAAAATATATATCTCTTGCAAGATTTGCAATTTCATCATTTATTCCAAGGTTTTTTGCAATAGCAATAGCATTACTTGCTCCGGGAATACCGATTAGAAGCTTATAAGTAGGAGAAAGGCTTGCCAAGTCAAACTCAACACTCGCATTTTTAAACCCGCTTTTGGTATACGCGAGTGATTTTAGCTCCCCATAGTGTGTTGTAACAATGCAAAATGCACCTTTTTTTTGCAAATACTCAAGAATCGATTGAGCAAGTGAAGAACCCTCGGCAGGATCTGTACCTGCGGCTATCTCATCAAGCAAAACCAATGTATTGTCGTCAGAATTCTCAACTATGGCAACAATATTATTCATATGAGATGAAAAGGTAGACAAGCTCTGTATTATGCTCTGCTCATCCCCTATGTCAGCATATACTTTTTTAAATGGGTAAATAACTGCCTCATAACAAGGGATATGAAGCCCTGCTTTTGTCATAAGGACACAAAGACCCACGGTCTTTATTGTTACCGTCTTGCCTCCCGTATTTGAACCGGTGATAATAAGACAATTATTCTCCTGATCCATCTCGAAGTCATTTTCTACAATATTATTGGAAACTCTCATCAGAACAGGATTTTTCATCCCTTTTAAGACAATATTCTTCTCTTTAGATATGTTTGCAGCTACAGCATCAATATTTGACGAATATTTCGCTTTAGCGAAAACAAAATCCACCTCAACAAGCTGATACAACGACATTTTGAGCTCTTCATAGCGAAGTGCGATTTGTTCTGAAAACTCCCTTAAAATCCTCTCGATTTCGGACTGTATTTGCAGCTCAAGTTCTCTTACTTTATTATTCAGTCCCACCAGCTCTTTAGGTTCTATGAAAAAAGTCTGATTGCTTGCAGAAACATCGTGGACAATCCCTGAGACTTTGTTCTTACACTCAGCCTTAACCTGAAAAACAGTTCTGCCTTCCCTTTGGGTATATATGGTATCTTGAAGATTGGACACAAAGGAAGTGCTTGAAAGCAATCTTGAAACAGTAGTTTTTATATTGAAATAGGTATCTTTTAGCGAATTATTTAACCTTTTCAGCTCAAGCGTAGCATCGTCTTTAACATTCATAGCGGAATCGAAAATATCAAAAATCTTATCCTCAAGATCTTTATCAACATATAATGTTTCTCTTAAAGAAGCTAGTTCAAAAAAATCTGAAGAATGCTTATCCAGAAAATTCTTCACCAGCCTTGATGTTCTAAGAACATCAGCCACATTATAGATCTCGATTTCTGAGAGCCTTATGTGCCTTTTGCTGTCCTCGAGAATTTTTTCAATATCTTTAATATCTTCTATAGGAACAATCTCTGCCTTGTCATAGAGTCTTCTAGCTTGGCTAGTAATAGACAGTTCTCTTTTTATTGTACTCTCATCTTCGTAAATTAAGGAATCAATACATCTTTGTTTACCTAGTTCACTTATGGCACATTCGCTAAGGCACAAAAGTACTTTATCAAACTCAAGCACCTCAATGCAAGATTTTCTCTTACCATAATTGCCTTTATCACTGGCATTAGCATTTTCTGACTGACTAAAATCCAAAGAATATCCCTCTTTTAATACAAAAACATTATATCAAACAGAAAAAATAAATTACAGAAAAATCAAAAGCAAAAAAAAATATTCTCAAACTTTATACTAATAAAAGAAAATGTACCTATAAAGGAAATAAATATGAAAATTCAAAACTCTACAGCAAACAATGTTTCTTTCGGAATAAAAGTACCTACAAAACAAGTGGTAGACCTTGTCAGTGGACTAAGAACAGAAGGAACAAACGATTTGTTTTTAAAAGTTACAGGACTCAGCAACGAAAAAATGTTAACAACGATGAGCTCAGATACTATTGAGTTTGCGAAAAGCTATTGTGCAAAACAAATTACAAAAGCTAATCCCGAATTCCAAAAGCTGGTAGAAACAAGAGATGATTTAATGCAATTTATCAAAAATGCGTTTTCACAAAGAAACGGCGGGAAGTTAAGACAATTAAATGAGCTGTTTGATGCAAGAGAAGCAGAAAAAACAAGATTACTGGAATCTCTTCCTGAAACACTGGATATAAAGGACATAAAGTTACCACTGTAGAAGAAAAAGAGATTAACAAATTCGTTAATCTCTTTTTTTATCCTTAATCTTCTATTGGAAGGGTTATGACGTAATCCGAACCTTTTTTCTCGGTTTTAACATCATCAACATCTATTTTTTGAGGAAGTGAAAAACTCTGCATAAAAGAAATTTCGTTTTCAGCTCCCTTTGTCGTCTTTTCTGACTTTCCAGTTATTTTCACAGTATCTGCGGTTACATCGAGCTTGATAGCTTTTTCATCCCCATTAAATGGCTTTAAATCAACAATTATTTTATATTTATCATTCTCTTGAAAAGTTTGAACTTTAACCGGGCTTTGTACAAACGGATTTGTAATCGGCTTATATTTCATAAAATCTTGCATCATCTGCTCTTGCTGTTTTACCATATCATCGATATCTTGAACTTTAATAACAGGTGGCGGAACCGGCACTAGATAACGGTGAAACATCATATCTACAGCAAAGTAAACTGCCAAAAAAGCACCGAAGAAAGCTGCCATACTGACAACAAGATATTTCATCCAGCAATTATTATTTTTTTCAGGCTTTTCTGAAACGATCTTTACATCGCTCTGTGTTTCTTTGTTCTGGTCAAAATTTTCTTCCATAACTAGCTCCTTTTATTTTTTACAATTTATTTAATTCTTCTATTACCTGATCAACATGACCTTTTACTTTCACATTCGGCCAAGAATATCTAAGAACCATATCTTTATCTATCAAAAAAGTTGATCGAATAACTCCCATATAAGACTTTC
>JAEZLC010000016.1 GCA_023435965.1 Cyanobacteria bacterium OH_CDB_58
GGTTAAGTCTGCACCTCCTACTTTCGTTCTGTTTGTTAATAACGAAGATTTGCTCAAAGACAGTTATAAAAGATATTTGGAAAACAGGTTAAGAGAAGCCTTCGGTTTTGTAGGCACTCCGATAAGATTATCTTCAAGAGAAAGACAGGGTAAAGAGAAATGATAGAATTATTAGTTGTTGTATTTTTATCTTATTTAATTGGTTCTATACCTACAGGGTACATCATTGTAAAACTTTTGAAAGGCGAGGACATAAGAAAAATCGGCAGTGGTTCAACTGGAGCAACTAATGTAAAAAGAGTGCTAGGAAAAGGCTGGTTTTTTGGAGTGATGTTCTTGGACGCTTTTAAGGGTGCTGTTCCTGTTATTTTGGCTAAAAACTTAGCATATTCATATTCGGACTGGGGTTTGCCGGCAGTATTGGCTGCGATGTTCGTATTAATAGGTCATAGCAAATCAATATTCTTGGGCTTTACTGGCGGAAAATCGGTAGCTTCAGGAGTTGGTACTATTTTGGCATTATGCTGGCCAGTAGGATTGATTATAGCGGCTGTTTGGGGCGTCGTTACATATCTTTCTAAGTATGTTTCTTTAGGCTCAATAATTGCTTTGGGTTTTTCTCCTGTTTTGATGGTTTTGTTTAAACAGCCCGTTTTTTACGTAGCTTACTGTGCAATCGGTGCAATTTATGTGATATACCTTCACAGGGAGAACATAAACAGGTTGTTAAAAGGCGAAGAAAATAAAGTCAGATAAATGGGTATAGCAAAAGGAATTAGAATAGTCCCTAAAGTAGAGGTTAGTGATAAATATTCTCTTTCACTGGTGTATACTCCGGGAGTTGCTGCTTCTTGCCTTCAAATTAAAGACAGTGAAGAAGCATCGTTCGATTATACCAACAGAGAAAATTCTGTTGCCGTTATTTCTCTCTCATACGAAGATTCTTTAAAAAGATCCATCTTCCTTAAAAGTGCACTTAATATTGATGCTTACCCCTTGGAAATATCTTCGGACAACCCAGAGAAAATCAAGTTTGTTGTTGAAAATATTGAACCTACATTTTGTGCGATAGATTTAAGTCTTATAAGTGACCTGATTGAGGATTTGCAGTTTAATGTTTCATTGCCTGTTCTCAAAGGTCCGGTTTCTGATTTGAAAGAATTTTTTCTTTGCGTTTCTAAAAATCTTTTTTTAACTGACTTAAATAAGTTAGAAGGGGAGGTTTCTGAAAAGTCTTTAAAGCTTAGGAAAATGGCTGGAGGGGTTATTGAAACAGAACTTAGCGAAGAAGAACATATAAAGCCTGTGGCAATAGTAACGGACGGTTCTGCTGTTTTAGGACTTGGTAATATAGGCTCCTTGGCTGGATTGCCGGTTATGGAAGGAAAAGCGGTTCTTTTTCAATCTTTAGGTTCTGTCAGTGCTATGCCTCTGTGTTTAAACACTCAAGATCCGAAAGAGGTCGTTGAAATAGTTCTCCTGCTGGAAAATTCTTTTAGCGCGGTTAACCTTGAAGATATAAGTGCTCCTAATTGTTTTGAAGTTGAGAGAGAACTTATAGCAAAATCAAGCATACCAATTTTTCATGATGATCAGCATGGCACTGCCATAGTTGTTTTGGCAGGGCTTTTAAATGCAATTAGCCTTGTGAAAAAGAAGGCAGAGGATGTTCATATCGTAATATCAGGAGCGGGAGCTGCGGCAATAGCTGTTTCTAAACTTATTCTATGTGCTGGTTTTAAAAACGTAATTTTGTCAGACATTAATGGTGCGGTTTTTAAAGGCAGACCCGATAATAACACTGCTCACGAAGAGATTTCACAATATACTAACTTGTCGTTAAAAAAGGGATCTTTAAAAGAAATAATAAAAGGTGCTGATGTCTTTATTGGTCTCTCTGCTCCAGACTTATTAGATGAAGGTATGATAAAATCTATGGCAAAAAATCCTGTAGTTTTTGCTTTGGCTAATCCTGTTCCTGAGATATTGCCTGAGAAGGCAAAAGAGTACGGTGCTTTCATAGTAGCTTCTGGTAGAAGTGATTTTGAGAATCAGATAAATAACTCATTGGCATTTCCGGGATTGTTTAAAGGTGTTTTAGAAAATAAGGTGTCAAAAATTACAACACAAATGAAGTTGGATAGTGCAATTGCGATTGCTTCATTGGTCAAAGATGAAGAGTTAAAACCCGATTATATCATCCCAGATGCATTGGACGTGAGGGTCGCAGATGTCGTTGCAGATAATATTGCAGCGTCTTAGACTATGCTCTTCTTCATTCTCTCAGAACGATTGCTTGTAAGAATATTTCTCAGCTTCATAATTGCCTGAGCATGAAGCTGGCAAACCCTGGATTCAGAGACTTCAATGGCTTCACCTATTTCTTTTAAAGTCATGTTCTGGTGATAATAAAGCACCATTATCATTCTTTCTCTTTCCGGAAGACTTTTTAGTGCTTGCTGAAGTTCCTTTTTGGCATCTTTTTCTTCCAGTTTTTCTAAAGGATTAACAGAATTTGTATCCTCAATTGTGTCGATTATCTCGACACTTTCTTCAGAACTCCCTCTTTTATCGTAGATAGAACTGATGGAGGTGTCCTCTGCCAGAATAGAATCCACCTTTTCTTTTTCGATTCCCAAGCTTTCGCCTATTTCTTGAGAGGTCGGTGCTCTTCCCAGTTTTTGTCTTAAAAGCTCTGCTGCTTGTTTTACGTCTTTTATTTTTTTTCTTGCACTTCTTGGAAGCCAGTCTTGAGCTCTGATTTTGTCAATAATTGTTCCTCTTATACGCATTATTGCGTACGTTTCGAACCTTGCACCCTTGTCTGGAGAGAACTTCTCAATGGCATCTATCAGCCCTTCGACTCCGTAGCTTGCAATATCT
>JAEZLC010000033.1 GCA_023435965.1 Cyanobacteria bacterium OH_CDB_58
TTAATATTCTTCCCATTAACTGCAATAATCAAATCTCCGGTCTTAATTCCTGCATTTTTTGCAGGTAATTCTTTTTTTCCTTCAAGGGTTTCTATATCTGACATCCCAACCACAAGAATTCCTTCAATTTTAAGTTTTACCCCTATTGTATTTCCACAGGCAACAACTTCACGATAGGGTACCACATCCACCTGAACTGTTTTTATAGGTATACAGCCTAAAATTCTCATGCTTATATTTACTGTACCCAATCTTTGGGGTTTAATTAAAACTGGCTTTATCAATTTAACTAAATTATTCTTCTTGGATTTATTATTTTCCAGTTTAATAATATCGTTCTTATCAGCTTGTATATCAACAAAAAACGGACTTTCCAGATTATATTCATATTCCTGACTTTCAAAAAGGGTTAATTGATTAGGCAAATCAAATATTACTCTAATATAGGTTATTGCCATTATAACAAAACAAATTGCAAGGAAGATACCTAGCTTTACCTTTGTTGCTCTTATATATTTCACGGCGATTCACTCTCCTGATGTCTTTTTATGTTGACTACACCATATTTTCTTAAGATTATTTCAAAAATTATCCGAGCTGTGAATAAAAACTCCGGGACATCGAGTCCCTTCGTTTTGCCCCTTTCCTTTCACTTTATAGAGGCTTTAAAAAAGTTTAGGCCTTTCAAAAAATAACCTAAACATTATTCAGATCACAAATTACTGCTAAAAACGCTAATCATAAATTAACCTAATATAAACTTATTTATTCAGCCAAAAACTTCATCAATAATTTGAAAACTTTTCAACAACAAAAAAACCGATGTTCCTTAATGGAATTCATCGGTTGTTAACCTATGATTTTTATATGGTTTAACTTAAATAGTAATTTAGGTAAAAACTAGAGAATTTTATCTCACTATCCTTTTATATTAATTTTGTTGTCACTCTTATATTTCCTTGCGATTTTAAGCATTTCTTCAGCATGTTTTATTGTTATATCCGATATATTTGTACCACCTATAATTCTTGCAACTTCATTTTTCACCTCATCAGCATCTAATTTTCTGACCTTTGTACTAGTGCTGCGCGTATTCTGGATCTTTTCAATATAATAATTATTATCTGCCATACAAGCAATTTGTGCAAGATGAGTAACCGAAATAACCTGATGGTTTTTTGATATATAAGACATTTTTTCGCCGACTTTTTGTGCAGCCTTTCCACTGATACCAATGTCTATCTCATCAAATATAAGGGTCGAGATTTTGTCTACATTAGCGAGAATAGTTTTTATGGCTAACATGATACGTGACATTTCTCCACCGGAAGCAATCTTTGATAATGGCTTAAGGGGTTCACCGGCATTTGTGGAAATCAAGAACTCAACCTTGTCCAATCCATTATGGTTATATTTTCTAACCCCGCCTTCATCAGTACTTTCATCAAACTCAAGGTTAACTTTAAGCCTCGCGTTTTTCATTTCAAGGTCCTGTAATTCGTACCCTATTTTTTCCTCCAACAGCTTTGCTGCTGCTTTACGTTTTGAACTGATATTTTTAGCAACTAGAAAGAGTTCTTCATCTGCCCTTTTCAATTCATCCCTTAATATATTAACAAGCTCTTCGTTATTTTGTATTTCATTAAGTTCCTTCTGTGCATTTTCCATAAATTCTTTTACTTTTTCTATGGAATCCCCATATTTCTTTTTCAGCTTAAAAATCAAATCAAGCCTTTCTTCAATCTGTTCTAACAATTCGGGGTCATATTCAACCTTATCCCTGTTATTTCGAATCTCACAAATAATATCTTCCACTTCAAAAGATATACCTTCAAGTCTTTTTAACACTTCCGCATAGCTTTGATCCAACTTTGATATTTCTCCCATAATGGAAACCGCTTCTCCAATGTTATCTGAAGCCGATTTCTCGGTTTTGCTTCCTACACCAATCAATTCGTATACTTTAGATAAAGTAGCAATAATTTTCTCTGAATTTTGAAGTATTGTTCTTTGTTTATTTAACTCCTCTTCCTCATTAGGTTTAAGCTTTGCTTTTTTAATTTCTTCAATCTGAAATTTCAGAAAATCAATTTTTCTCTCCCGGTCATTTTTATCTCCTGACAAAAGCTTTAGTCTATTTTTAATTTCGCGGTATTTATTTAAGCAATCAGTATATTTGTTCTTTAACTCATGTATACTTTCATCACCAAAGGAATCCAGCAAATCTATATGACTGTCTGTCCGCAGCAAGGACTGGTTGTCATGCTGTCCATGGATGTCTATGAGCAGCTCTCCTATTTTTTTAAGCATTGACACTGTTGCAATTTTACCGTTAATCCTGCAGCTGTTCTTACCGCTTAAAGTGAATTCCCGGGAAATAATCAATGTTCCGTCTTCTTCAGGCTCAATTCCGAATTCATCAAAAAAATCCTTTAGCCTATCATCATCAATTATAAATACAGCTTCTACTACAGCTTTATCCTTGCCAGCTCTTATTAAGTCCTTAGAAAGTCTTTCACCTAATATGGCATTTATTGAGTCAATAATTATTGATTTGCCTGCACCTGTCTCACCGGTCAATACATTTAAACCCTCTCCAAGCTCAATTTCAACCTTATCAATAATAGCTAAGTTTTGTATTTGTAATTGTTGAAGCACGAATTTTACCTCACTTTTATTAAGATATTAAAAAGCTTCTATACTACTTTGAACAAAAAATAAACTTCTAATTCTTTTATAAATAAAAGCTTCTTTAGGCACAAAAGATTTATTTCTCTTCAGTGCCCATCTTTGCCATTTTATTAAACTTATTAACAAGTTCTTCTGCAATTTTCTCCGCTCTGCATATTATCATTACAGTATCATCACC
>JAEZLC010000053.1 GCA_023435965.1 Cyanobacteria bacterium OH_CDB_58
TTTCAAATAGTTATGTTAGAACATCCACTTTACAACAAATTAATGTATTAAAGAATACCATGCCAGCAAAACATCTTTTAGATAAATTAAAAATGCATGCTTATATTCAAAATAAAGGTTACATAGATCCAAAAATAACTGTAATTGATGTAATTGGCAGATTGGGTAATCATTCACATGTGAGTACGTTAGTACCTTTTGCTACTTACTATGACGATAGAATCAGAAATAAAGCAATTGATGCCATTTCTAAAATTGGAAATCATGAAAATATTGATTATTTTATATCGCTAATCTCTCAGGAAACAAGGCCAGAATTGCATTTGGCTTTTATTAAGTTAGTTGGGAATATTGGTACAAAAGATGATACTGCCTTGTTAAGATTAATGTTGGAAAAGAGTCCTATTCAAACCAAAGTAAAATGTATTGAAAGTTATGGGAAAATTGGCTCATTAAAAGATATAAATATATTAAAATCGATTAAAAATACAAGTCTACATTCAGATGCGATGTTTGCTATTGCTGAAATTATTTGCCGTAATAAAAATAAAATAAAAAACTATTTAAAAGAGAAAAAAAGTATAGTAAAAAGAGCGGCGATTATAGCACTTGGGAAAGTTTGCAGTTCAGAAGATACTTATTTACTAAGAAATGTATTGAAGGATTCTGATTTAAAAGTAAAGTGTTATGCGGTTGAAGCTCTAGGGAAAATTGGTTCGACTAATGATTATGAGTTGATCGCACCTTTTTTAAGAAAGGGTAAGATTGCTAAGGATTTGAAAATTCAGTTGATCACGACTATTGGCAAACTGGCTTGTATCGAAGAGTTTGAGTGGTTAAAGGAGCTGTTATTCGAAAATGATATTGACTTTCAACTAGCTGCATTGAAATCAATAGCAAAATTGAAACATTCAGAAAGTAGAGATATTATACTCGGTTTTATTAACAAAATAATAAAATTTAATTATGGTGATTATAACTATTATAGTTGTGGGAAAGATTTTTTACGCAATATAGAAACTATACCTATTCTATTGGAAAGTTTCAATATGATAGCAACTGATGAGGATGTTGAAATGTTGATACCGTTCTTAAACTCTGATTATTCATACTGGAGAGGTATCGCAGGAGAAATATTTAAACAAATTTGTAGCACACTAAATATAAATCTACTTTTTAAAATGTTAGATGATGAGAACGATTTTATTCAGGAATTGGCAATAAATATATTATTAGATATGACAAAAGATGATTATGTTGAGCAAATTAGATCAAGATTAACTAAGGAAAAGCCTCTGCAATATATTAAATTTCTCTATAAAAAAGGGACAATAGAAGATATTCCCCTGCTCAAAGAATTTGCAGAAAGTAGTTCATACAACATAGAATCCAATGCAGTTAAGGCAATAATTCAGATTTATCAAATGTATGCAAAAGAAAATGTAAAAAAACACCTACAACAAAAGCAATTAATAACAAATATTTAATTTTATACTCAAATACAAATTTAATTTTCGTCTTGAGAAATTCTTAAATCGGATATAAAATAAAAATAAACCTTTTTCCTTTATACAAAAGGAATTAAAGCATATAAAACAGGTAAATCATTCTATTGATTGCCTGTATTGTCACGCAGAAAATTAGATAGGAGGTATAGATGACAACGTATTCATATTTAAGAGTAAGTACTTTAGATCAAGATACAGAGAAGAACAAGCTTGAGGTTCTAAAGTTCGCACATTCCCTCAAATTAGGGAATGTGGAATTCATAGAAGAAAAAATAACTGGGAAAATGAACTTTAAGCACAGGGAACTGGGGGTATTGGTCAATAAATTAAAAGAAGGTGACGTGTTAATAGTCCCAGAGCTTTCAAGGTTGGCAAGATCTGTTAGCCAAATTCTTGAAATTATTAATATATCAAAAGAACAAAAATTTACCATATATTCACTTAAAGAAAACTTTAATACCAATGACAAAAGCATAACCTCAGTTATTACTTCTACGATATTTGCTCTTGTAGCACAGCTTGAAAGAGATTTAATAAGTTTAAGGACAAAAGAAGCACTTCAATCAAGAAAAGCTAAAGGTTTACCTTTAGGAAGACCAAAAGGAAAGAAAGGAAAGTCAAAGCTTGATCCATATAAAGAGTCAATAATATACCTCAATGAATTACGAGTGCCAAAGATAGAAATCGCTAAAAAGTTCAATACTACGGTACCTAATTTATATAACTACCTTAAAACGATTAGCCAATAAGCCCCCAGATAGCTCTGAGGGCTTTTTTATTAGGAGATATAATGCAAGATTACGTAAAAGAGTTTAATAAAATACTTCAAAGTATAGATATTTCAAAAAGCATCATTGAAAAATTTAGCGACTATTTAAGTTTAACTGCTTATTCAATAGCTCAACCTTTTTACAAGTCAGAAGAACTTGAGGAAAAATACTTGAATGTAGCTAAAAAATACAACAAAAAAGACATAGATAAATTCGCTAAGCTATTTGCAATTACTGTAGAAGCTTTAGAGAATAAAATGCATGACTTTTTAGGTCTGGTATTTTCATCAAATGATATGGGTAGCAGTTACAAAGGCCAGTTTTTTACTCCATATCACGTAAGTAAAATGATGTCAGAAATTACAGGATACAACCTAAAAGAAGAGCTAAAGCAGAAAAACTATATAACTTTATCAGAACCTTGTTCAGGCAGTGGCGGAATGATAATAGCGTTTTCTCAAACAGTAATGGAATATGGCTTTAATTATCAAAAGAAATTATATGTAGAAGCTGTTGATATAGATGAAAACTGCTTTAAGATGACCTACATTCAGCTAGCACTATTAGGAATACCAGCTAAAGTAATATTAGGAGATACTTTATCTCAAAAATTTAAAACTTCATTATACACACCAATGTTTTTTATCAATAACTGGTATGTAAAACTGCAAGAAATGAACAAAGAAGCTGAAATTGAAGCAGAGAAAGAAGAAGTCTTCATTGAAATACCTCAGGAAATAGAAATCAAAGAAAGAAAACTAGAAGATGTAATAGATACATTACAGTTAAGCGAAAGGGTACAGTTAAAGCTGTTCTAATGAAAAAAGAAGAGATCAGGATTAATACAAACAGTTTCGAGATAAACAAGTTAATCACAACAACTAAATTTTTCAGTCAAATCGAGCTTATGCTTTCAAG
>JAEZLC010000099.1 GCA_023435965.1 Cyanobacteria bacterium OH_CDB_58
GTCCTGGAGGATGTATAAACGGCGGTGGTCAACCTATCAGCTGTAATGGTAGCAAAATCAAAGAACTTAGAGCTCAGGGTCTATACTTTGATGATGCAAGTTCAGAAGTCAGAAAATCGCACGAAAACCCTGCAATTAAAAAACTTTATGAAGAGCTATTGGGTTCTCCTAACTCTCATAAAGCACACGAACTTCTTCATACAACTTATGAGAACAGACTTGAAGGTTCATATAAAGATATAAAATAATCTTTATACATAAACACAAAAAGACCAGATTTAACATCTGGTCTTTTTTTAGTGGAAAAACTATTTTTTAATTATTGTTGCCTCTTCTAGAAAATTTGTTTGTTCTTTTCTTATATTTATTAGCATTCAACTTATTGCGTTCAGCTTTTTCCTTTTTTTGGTTATTTTTAGCCAATTGTCTCTCCTAACTATTTTCTGTAGCAGTCTGAGCAATAAACCGGTCTATCACCTTTTGGTTCGAATGGAACTGTTGTTTCGCATCCACAAGCACTACAAGTAACTTTGTACTGAGGTCTGTCAAAAGATCTTCTTGACTGGCCGCCGCCTCTTTGGCTAGAAGCTTTTCTAGCTGAACGACATCCAGGACATCTTTTTGGAGTTGAAAACCCTCTTTGTGAGTAAAATTCTTGATCCTCTGCTGAGAATACAAAAGCTTGACCACAATCAGCACATGCTAGTTCTTGGTCTTGGAAATTTTGATAATTCATAAAAACTTTCTTTCAAATATTGTAACAATATTACTATCACATAAATAAGAGAAAAAGTCTACGAATTTTTTAAAGAATTATCATAACTTATAGTATCCGATATATGGGGTGAGATTTTTGTCGGACTTCTTGTTCGGGTATGTCTTCAAATAACTTAAAAGAGAAGCTTTTGCTTGCTCGTGCTGATTGGTTTTATAGTAAATATGCATAAGATTACCCATGGCTTTAGAATCCGATGGTTCAATTGAAAGTGCTGTTTTTACTGCCCCCAACGCATCTTGATAATTATTCAATTTCAAATATGCAGCAGACATGTTTATGTACAACGATGCATCTTTAGAATTTAATTTTACTGCCTTTTGATAAGAGGATATTGCCTGTTGATATTGACCTGCCTGATAATGAGAATTCCCTAAATCGATCCAAGACTGAGGATTAGAAGGAACTTTTGATGCAAAATCTTTAAACTCATTTACCTTCGCTCCACTAAGAGTATTTTGATCGTAGGTTTGATAACTTTTATAGAGTTTTATAGCAGTATTTACATCACGTTGAGAAAGGCTTGTCACTACATTTCTACTTGCTGTTGCCATAACGTCATTAGGATTTGTACTATGCCCTAACAGACCAATTGAATGACCTATCTCGTGAAGCAAAGTTGCATAAAGAACATCTGAGGGGATTTTCTGTCCGTTAGGAGCCACTGTCAAAATTTTAATATTGGCTGATGAAATATACTTTCCCGAAAACTCATAATGACAATTACCCGCCTGAAAAGTTTTATCAAAAGAGTCTTTATTTAATTTATCTACAAAAGATACATGGACTTTTGCATATGATGGATTTTCAACAAATACAAAGGTTATTACTTGAGAAGTTTTCTTCTCCCATTCTGAAAAGGCTTTTTTAGCAAGGGCTTGATTTATGTTTGGTGCAACATATACCTTAACTGCACTTGGTGGCCATCTGTACAAAATACCATTTCTGTACATGTTTTTTATGTAATCCTGATCCTGATGTTTTAATGCCAGAGACGGGTCCGAAGAAAGTTTTTCTTCAAGTGATTTTAACCCTATTCTTGCATACTTGGCTTCCTGAGACTCAGGAGACTGTGAAATAATTTTTTTGTAATTTGTTCTTGCAAGATCTACTTCTCCATTTTTAATCAATGCAAGGCAATACCAGTATCTGATATTAACACTATTAGGATATTGAGCAGAAGCCGTATATAGATATGACAAAGATTCTTTGTACTGCCCATTATTATAAGCAGAAACTCCGGATTTAAAATAATCCAAGGCGAATGCAACTTGGGATAAAACTAAAATTAAAAATAAAGAGATTATTGTTTTATTTTTCATTTTATTTCGAATCAGCTAATACATTTATACTTTTTGGAAAATATAAATATATTCATGTTTAAATATGTAAAATCCGCCATTTAGAGCTCTATATCTCCACAGATTGGCAGTCTTGCCTTTAGCTCGCTCGTTTCCTTCGATATTTTTAACTATTATAGCTTTAGTTATAAATCCTAATTCGTTCATTTTTCTTGCACACTCTGAAGCGAGCGGATATATTTGACCGTTTGCGTACTTATCTCCGATAATTAAAGCGGCAAATCTGCCTTTTTCTAATAAATCATAGCCGTTTTTAGCAACGCTTCCAAACAAATCATAAAACTTTTCCGTAGAATCGCAATTAGAAAGGTCTTCTTCTCTCTCAGAAAATTTGATAATATTATCATATGGCGGGTGAAGAACTAAAAACTGAGCTTTTTCTTTTCCTAAAATGTCAAGCCTGGCTTGAATTTTATCTTTAGCCAATTTAGAAGCACTATCTGCACATATTATGTTAGCCTCAAGAACCAGTTGTTTTGGCGTAAATTTCTCACTGATTTGCTCAGCCAACTCAGGCTTAAGCTCAACTCCAATACATCTTCTCTCCATGTTAATTGCTTCGATTGCTGAAGTTCCTGAACCTAAGAACAAATCTAACACGATATCGTTCTTCTTAGTGAACCTTTCATACAATTGCTGAGCAATCTGAGGGATATAATTACCATGATATTCGTTAGAGTGCCCGTTTGCTCTGTCACGAGAATCAAATTCCCACCACGTATCGGTTTTAATATGAGAATAATCTTTCCAACTGTTTAAATCGATATCGCTATAAGGTTTCGTAAGAACCTTAGGTTTTTCAACAACCTTTAACTCAGGCTGCTGAAAGCTCTCTTTAAGCTTTTTATTGCTAACTCTTGCCATAATTCCCCAAATTTTTATTACATCTATTTGTTTAGTATATAGAAATATTCTATATTCGAAATCATTACAATAGATGAATTTCTATTTCGTTGTGGCTTTCGCATTATATTGTTTAACAACCCAATTTACAATATCAACACTCATAGATGGATTCACCTTAAGCATAAGCATTCCAATCCCACCATGAGGATACGACTTTACTTCAAATTTGCCTTGTGCAAATCGCTTGATATAATTGACCTGCTTAATCGAATATTCATCTTTGCTGCTCACACCTACAAAGATAGGAGTAGAACCCAAGTTGGCTAAGGCTATAGGGATATAAAGCCCCTTAAATTTAGTCGAAGGCGAAATCAGAACCATTGCCGCCGGTTTAACTTTCAATTTATCGGCGACCAAAACGGCCGTATTTGCACCAATATCAGCACCAATTATTGCAAAATTTGTGGCTGACACATTTTTGTAATTCTCACTGACATACACAAGAAGACTCAAGATATCTGTGGGATAATCCATATAACTTTTATCTGACATATAAAGCCAATGTTTTTTCCTAAAATTTTTGTCGTATATACTCGCTCCATGTCCTCTGAAGTCAACAGCCAAGACTGCAAATCCTGCCTGGTTAAACAATGTTGGCATATTGCCCCAATATTTGCTTGAATATCCGATAGAGTGGAGAAGTACCACCAATGGATACTTGGCTCTTTTCTCTTTCGGAAGGGACAATTTCCCATGGATCAAGAAACCGTCTTTTGTTTCAAATTCAATTTCAACATCTGCTTTAGAAGATTTTTTACTAACCCCAGCTGCATAAACTGTCGTTATCGAATTAAAACCTAAAACTAAAATCAAAAAACACGACAAAATGATTCTTCTTATATAAGAAAAACCCGCATTTTTGCCTGTCAATGAGTTACAGGCCTGTTCTATTTCTTGAGACAGGCAAGATTCATTATTATTTCCACTTCTCTTCATAATTGTGCCTATTATTTGGTATTCTTTCTCTCTTGTTATTTTTTTATGTTCACAAGTGCATCCACAATCACAGGATCCCACTTGATTTGTGACTCTTCTTTAATTATTTCTAATGCTTTTTCTACCGGCATTGCTTCTCTGAAGGAACGATCAGAAACTAGTGCGCTATAAGCATCAGCAACGGCAATAATTCTTGAACCTAAAGGAATACTGTAGCCTTTTAAGCCCTCCGGCTCTCCTCTGCCATCCCATCTTTCCTTGTGATAATGAATATAAGGGATAACTTCAGAAAGGAAATTTATACTCATAAGAAGATTTACACCGACATTGGGGTGGTTTTGCAACTGCTCCCAATCTTCTTTTGAAAGCTTCTCTTTTTTGTTAAACAATTCTTCTGGAAGAGTAATTTTTCCTATGTTTCTCAGAAGTGCTGCGTAGTATATCAAATCTTTTGTCTTCTCATTCAATTCAATATAAGTTGAAAGTTCTCTTGCCAAGTCTGCAACATCTTGAGAGTGATTATTCTTAAATTGGCTCTTCGCATCAACCGCTCTTGCAAGGTTTTCCACGAATAACTGTTGCTCGTCTCCAAGGTCTCCGATTAAAGAAGTAAGCTCTGCACGGTTTTGTTGCAATTGCAACAGAGAAACGTCTTCGCTTTCGATTAACCTTGCTGTTTCTTCAGTAAGCTTCTGAAGAGTCATTGAAGTAGCAAACAATTTAGAAGTAACTTCAATAAGTTCTATAAACTCAGGAGTCAATGCCTTATCAGTATAATTCTGAATAACAATAACACCGACAGTCTCCACATTGTTGTGCATAGGTACTGCAACGTAGTATGAAGCTTTATTTTCATTAAGTTTAGCTATCGGCTTAAATTCATCATTAGCAGAACAATTATTCACCTCTACTGTTTTTTGCGTGCTATAAGCTTTTGAAACCAATGTCTTTTCTGCAAGTTTATATCCGATGTTATGAGAATAAATGTCATCATTGAAATTTAAAGACGAGCCGACAAGAACCAAGTCGTTTCCTTCTCTGTCCAAACCTTTTGCGTTGTCTTTTGAAAGAAACACATGACATGCGTCAATCTCTAGCATCTGTCTTATGGTTTTTGCGATTGAATTGTATATAACGTAGTCTTCTTTGTTGTTGAACCCAAGAATACTAAGGGTATTATCTATAGAATATATTGAGATAAGCTCTTTTAACTGGTTCTTCAAGCTCTGAGTCTTATCCACAGGCTTGTGGCCAATTTTTTGAGCCAAATCATCAGATATAAGGTGTTCGGCTAAAAAATCACCTAAGTTTAAAGCAAAAATCTCTTCTAAAGGGTCAGAATCCATTAAATCCGCACTGCGTGAAAATAGAGATACCCCTTGTTCTAATTTTTCTTCTTTCATGTGTCTTCCTATTTTGTTCTTCTCTTTTATCTAATCCTTGTTTTATTCAGGATTTGGGTGAAATTTTAAGAATTTAAAAAACCTCACTTTAAACTTATCGGCACATGTGAATTTAAACTTTGATGTTATTTACAAAACTTTATACTTTAGTTGTAGATTAAACATATAAAAGTCTGGAAATTAACCATTATTATAATTAAAGACATTTATATAGAAATTTTGTAAACAAATGTAACAACATCATACAAAAGACTTAAGATTTCTACTCATTGTTCCGATATATAAAACATAAGTAATAACGGGAAATGGCAATGAGTCTTAACATCACAAACTTTACATCTAGAATAAATACGCAAGCTATCGATGTTCAAGCTGTAAAAGACATCACTAGCCAAATCCTTGACAAACAACCTGCTCAAAGCGTTGAATTGGACAGCTTAAACCTTTCTAAATTCAAAAGAGTAGACCTTGGATTAGACTTATACAGCAAAAGAACAAACGCTGAAACAGCTGCTCAAGTAGCTATCAGAAACTCTGGTATCGACGTTAAACTTAACCAAAACTTCATCGCTAACGTTCAATACTTGAACACACAAGCTGCTCAAAGCGTTCACAAAGTAAACAAACAAGTTGAAGGAAAAATCGTTGTTCCTGTAACTGAAGACAACCAAGCTAACTTAAGAGAAGTATTCGCTCTTCCTAAATCAGCTCAAATCTTCGAATCACAAAATTTAAACAAAGACAAAAGAGGTTCTAACCCATTTTCTTACCAACAACCAGCTGCTAAGAAAGAAAGAAACGAATCAGAACCATTAAGCATTTTTGCCTAATCACGATTATTACTTGAT
>JAEZLC010000169.1 GCA_023435965.1 Cyanobacteria bacterium OH_CDB_58
GGTTAACGTTGCTGCAGAATCTTACGTTGTTCATAAAGTCAAGAACCAAGCCATGTTCTATCCATTTGCAACTCTGATATTTTGTCAAAATTTCGTCCTTTAAATCTCAATCTTATCTTTTAATATAATAGCATTAGATTTTTTTAAAGTTTTAAATGTAAATTCTTAATTTTTTGTTAATTTTTAAATAAAAACTCTAAATTAATTATATAAATTTAGTAGTAATAAAAATATATAGAGAAGTTATTTATAGGAGGAAAAAACATGGCAATTAGACCATTAGCAGACAGACTGGTTATCAAAGTAATCGAAGATGCTGAACAAACTCAAGGCGGAATTTTTATTCCAGACAGTGCAAAAGAAAAACCACAAAGAGGTGAGGTAGTGGCTGTCGGCTCTGGAAAAACTTTAGACAACGGACAAAAAGAAGAAGTTGAAGTTAAAGTTGGCGAAATAGTTTTATTTGCTAAATATGCAGGTACTGACATGAAAATTGACGGCGACACATTCAAAATTCTTTCTATAAAAGATGTGTTAGGCGTTATTGAATAGTTTTAAAATTAAGAGAGTATTTAGACAAAGGAGATAGGAAATGGCAAAGAAAATCGTATTTAACGAAGAAGCTCGCAAAAGCCTTTTAAAGGGTATCGATGCAGTCGCTGATGCTGTAAAAGTTACACTTGGACCAAAAGGCAGAAATGTTATATTGGAAAAAAAATTCGGAACACCTCAAATCGTTAACGATGGTGTTACTATTGCAAAAGAAATCGAACTTGAAGATGGCTTGGAAAACGCCGGTGCTCAATTGTTGAAAGAAGTTTCTTCTAAAACAAACGACGTAGCAGGTGACGGTACAACAACAGCTTCAGTATTGGCTCAAGCTATCGTTAGAGAAGGCTTGAGAAACCTTACTGCAGGTGCTAACCCTATGTGTATCAAACGCGGTATGGATAAAGGTGTTGAGCTTGCTTTAGACACAATCAAAAAAATGTCAAAATCGGTTGATTCTAAAGAAAAATTGGCTCAAGTAGCAACAATTTCTGCAGGAAACAATGCTGAAATCGGTGAATTAATAGCTGATGCAATGGAAAAAGTTGGACACGACGGAGTTATCACTGTTGAAGAATCAAAATCAACAGGCACAAACTTAAAAGTTGTTGAATGTATGCAGTTTGACAAAGGCTACATCTCTCCATATTTTGTGACAGATGCTGAAAGAATGGAATCAGTTCTTGAAGATGCTTATGTTCTTTGCGTAAACAAAAAAATTAACTTGATTGCTGATTTGGTTCCTGTTCTTGAACAAGTTGCAAGAGACGGGCGTTCACTTCTTATAATTGCAGAAGATGTTGAAGGTGAAGCATTGGCAACTCTTGTTGTTAACACAATGAGAAAAGTTCTGAGAGCAGTTGCAGTTAAAGCTCCAGGTTTTGGTGACAGAAGAAAAGCTATGTTGGAAGATATTTGTGTTCTAACAGGCGGTCAATTATTCACAGAAGAACTTGGTATCAAGCTTGAAAACGTTACTGTTCAAATGCTTGGTCAGGCAAAACGCGTCACTGTGACTAAAGACGACACTACAATCGTTGTCGGTGACGAACACAAAAAAGCTGTTGAAGAAAGAGTTAAGCTTATCAAGCGTCAAATCGAAACTTCTGACAGTGAATATGACAAAGAAAAACTTCAGGAAAGATTGGCTAAACTTTCAGGCGGTGTTGCTGTTATTGAGGTTGGTGCTGCTTCCGAAGTAGAATTAAAAGAAAGAAAACTTAGAATCGAAGATGCTTTAAACGCGACAAGAGCTGCTAAAGAAGAGGGTATTGTTCCTGGTGGCGGTGTTGCACTTATTAGAGTGATGCAATCACTTGCTTCAAAAATCGATTCTATCAAATACTACACTGATGATGAAAAAGTTGGATACAGAATTCTTCTTGAATCATTGCATATTCCGTTGAAACAGATTGCTGACAACGCAGGAAACAAAGGTGAAGTAGTAGTTGAAGAAGTTAAAAAACTTCCTGAAACTGAAGGTTTTGACGCACTATCAAACAAATATGTTGATATGATCGCTGCCGGTATTGTTGACCCTGCAAAAGTTACAAGAAGTGCACTTCAAAACGCTGTTTCAGTAGCTTCAATGTTGTTGACCACAGAAGCTGCGGTTATCGATATTCCTGAAAAGAAATCTGCAATGCCTGCTATGCCTGATATGGGTATGGGCGGCATGGGCGGTATGATGTAATATCGTTGATAAAACTCTTAAAAAGGGGGCTAAAATAGCCTCCTTTTTGCTTTTTTATTGCTACTGGGGTTTAAATATTGTAAAATTGCTTTATGGGTTATGAATTCTTAAACGAAAAAACCAGAAATCTTATCTTTATGAAACAGTTGGATAAGGAGTTCTTGTCATTCATAAATCCACCAGAAAACAGTGCTTTCATTCTAGAAAATAATCTGGATGTGATTTCTGATATTTTAAATTTTTTCCAAACAGAGAATAAGATTTTTATTTTAAACGGTTTTATGGGTGCGGGAAAGTCTTCGCTATTGAGTGTTTTGCCGCAATGTTTTGCTGATAATGTACTTGTTTTTAAGACAAACTATTATCCGTCCACTAATTTGGATGATGTCTTCTTGTCTCTCTTTCAGGATTTCGCGTCTTATCACAACGACAGAAGGATAATGTTGCCCAAAGTTGAAACTAACGTTTTTACAGAAAAAATTAACACATTCATAAAAGCGTGCAACAATCCTATGGTGTTTGTCTTTGATTCTTTCGAAATATTGAACCTAAGCACCCAGAGTCAAAAAGATATTTTGGATTTTATTAAGTATTTATCTAATTTTGAAAAAATAAAAATTATTATTGCATCAAGATCGTTTGATGAGGATTATCTTCCTTCTACTC
>JAEZLC010000183.1 GCA_023435965.1 Cyanobacteria bacterium OH_CDB_58
TTCTAAATAAGAAGGGATTACGGGAATGTAGTTATTGCCGTCGGGCAAGGTGATTAGACCGTCAAATCTGATTGTAGAGTTTGGGTATTTATCCAGTATGAAATCTTTTACAGGTTTTGGTAATTGGGTTGCCAATGCACTATTTATAGACATTACAAATAGAGTAATTGCTATAATTATGTTTTTAAGTTTCATACTATCCTCTTTTTAGTTATGCAAAGCGTTTTTCATTTTGTCTATAATACTTTCTGAAGATTTCTTTTTATTGCTTATCTCAAAAAGTTTTGTATATAGTTTTTTCTCTTCATCACTCAGGTGTTTAGGACTTTGTATTTTTACAACTACGTGATGATCTCCTCGTTTATTTTTTTCTCCAAGGAACGGTACGCCCTGAGATTTTATAGTTAATATTTTATCATGTTCTACACCTTGTGGGATAGTAAGTTCTTTTTCTCCGTCAAGAGTTTTTATTGTTATTGTATCTCCTAGCGCTGCTTGAGGGAATGGGACTTCTAATGTTGTGAAAATATCGTATCCTTTGCGTTTGAACGTTTTATGTTCTTTTACAAAGAGAATGATATATAGATCCCCATTTGGACCGCCATTTTTTCCAGCATCTCCTTCTCCAGACATTCTGATTTTTGAATGGTTATCAACGCCGGCGGGGATTTTTATTGTAAGTTTCTTTTCTTTTTCGATTCTGCCTTTGCCTTTACAGTCGGGACAGTGTTCTTTAATTATTGTGCCTGCACCTTTGCAGTTTGGACAGGTTGATATTTGGCTGAAGTGCCCAAGAATTGTCTGTGTAACTTGTTGTATTTTTCCGGTTCCACCACAAGTAGGGCAGGTTGTTGGACTTGATCCTGCCTTTGCTCCCGAGCCGTCACATATTTCACAAGATTCAAGATGATCGATTTTTACTTCTTTTTCTACTCCAAAAACAGCTTCTTCAAACTCAAGCTCTAAATCCAGTCTCAAGTCAGAACCTTTTTGTGGGGCATTTGGATTTTGAGAGTAATCAGAAAACCCTGCGAAGCCGCCAAAGAAACTTTCAAAAATGTCGTTGATGTTTCCAAAACCAAAATCAAAAGGACCGGATGTGTTGAATCCTGCATTTTTGAGTCCGTCTTCACCGTACCTGTCGTATGTCGCTCTTTTGTTATCATCCATTAATGTTTCGTATGCTTTGCCGAGTTCTTTGAACTTATCTTCAGCATCAGGGGCTTTGTTTACATCAGGATGTAATTCTCTTGCCTTTTTTCTGAAGGCGCTTTTAATCTCATCCTTAGCAGCATCGCTGCTAACCCCAAGTATATCGTAATAATTACTCATAATTCCCTTTGTTCTCTCAAATACTAAATTTTCAATATATTTATATTATTGCACAGCTACATCAACAAGTGCAGCTCTTAAAACTTTATCGGCTAATTTGTAACCTTTTTGTAACTCTCTTATGATTGTTTCTTCCGGATAATCCTCTGTTTGAGTTTGCATTACCGCTTCATGGAAGTTTGGATCGAATTTTTGTCCTTCTGTTTCAATAGGTTCAAGCCCCATTTTTTTGAGTGCTTCTTCTGTTTGTTTTTGAAGGATTGTGAAAGTTTCTTTTAATTTTGTACAGTCTTCAACGTTATCGATCGATTTTTGTGCTCTTTCGAAGTTATCTAAGACCTCAATGAGTTTTTTAAGTGCTTCTTCTGTTCCGTATTTTAAAAGAGATTCTCTTTCTTGAGCCTGTCTTTTTCTGTAGTTGTCAAAATCAGCAGCAAGTCTTACGTACTGGCTGTTAAGATTTTCTAAATCACCTTTTACTTTTTTTAGTTCTTCAGGCTCATCTGTTGCTATTTGGTCAGAAACAGTTTCTTTAGTTTCTGCCTCATTTTCATTTGCTTCAGCTTCTTGAGCATAGTTTTCTTCAGAAAAAGGATTGTTAACATTCTTTTGGTGTTTGTGATGTTCTCTTTTATGCATAGCGTTAACCTATTTTAATTAATACCTAATAACTATTATAGGCTATCAAGTTTTATACTCAATCTTTATTAATGTTTTTTTAACTTTTCAATCAAAATGGGGCATAATATTGCTGTATGATTGCGAAAAGCTGAAAAAAAAGCTATCATATAATGAAATATCTTGATTAGAAAGAATATCTGATGGCAAAGATTAAGAAACTCGGGATTTTTGATATAGTAAATGTTCAGAAGATGATTTCTATGCTTAGTGAGAATGAACCGCCTTCTTTTACTAAATTTGTTGCGCTGTTTCCGTTTTCTCTAATTCAAAATTTTTTACCGATAAAGTTAAGAAAATTACCCGAAGCATTTGTTTCTACCGAAAACAGACAAATAAACGGTATGATTTCTGTGCAGGCAGAAAGAGGAAATGCTTATAAATGGAATATTAATCAATTATTTCTTGACAAAAACTCTTATCCGGCCGGAAGACAGCTTGTAGACTACATTCTTGCCAAGTATGGAGCGATGGGGGCGAATACCTTTTCAGTCGTCGTAGATGACAGCCATATAGAATTAATTGATTTGTTCTCTAAAGGATGCGGCTTTAGGCTATGCTCTCATGAGTCTTTTTGGAAGATGAACGAAATTAAGTTAAAAGAACCCGTTGAAGGTACTGATATATATAGACCGTTCAAGAATTGCGACGCAGCTGGGGTTTGTGAATTATACAACGACTCTATTTATCCTCATTTTCGCTATTCTCTTTCAAGAGCAAAAGCTGAATTTTACGATAGATTTGTACAGGGCTTTTCTTCAACGTCTTTCTTTAAATATGTCTTAGAAGATTCAAATAACAAAAGAATAAAAGCATATATCGAAATCCAGACATCGGACAATCTGAATTATGTTCTTGATATGATTGTTCATCAGGCATATGAGGATATTTATGCTGATGTTCTTAATTTTGCAATAAGTCAGATATTGAGAAGAAAAAAAGATTTTAACCTCTTTATAAAAAGCAGAAAATACATAATGAGCTCAAAAAAACTTGAAGAATATCTCAAAGAAGCCTCTTTTGCTATGGTTAAGACAAGGCTTGTTCTGGTAAAAGATTTCTTTAAAACTATTAAAATAGAAGAGAAGATTGCAAAGCCGGCAATAATTTTTTCGGAGATAAAAGGTAAGCCCGCTTTTAAAACGAGTAGTGATAAGTCTCTTTAAATTTAAATTTTT
>JAEZLC010000231.1 GCA_023435965.1 Cyanobacteria bacterium OH_CDB_58
GATATAGAGGATTAAACATGAAGAAATTGGGAGCGAAGGTTTTAATAGTTTTATCAATATTCACAATCTCGATGCAGATCGCAAAATGTGAGTCTCTTTATACTATGAGTGCATCTCAGTCATATTATGCTGAACCGAAATCTTTGTATGGAGGAGTAAGGGCAAGAGCGGTAGGTGATCTTGTCACTATTGCAATGACAGAGATGATATCAGTTTCTGATAATCTTCAGTACGGTTCTGAAAGAAGCTCGGAAACCGTGGATAGGTTTACAAATTTCTTGAACGTATTGCTTCCGGGTAAGCCGTTAAATAATCAATTTAATAACTTTGGCGGCAGTAACAGTGTTGACAGTAGTACTACAAACAAAAGAACAATGGGATTCCAGGATCTTATAACTGTTCAGGTTGTTCAAGTCCTTCCTAACGGAAACTTGATGGTTCAAGGTAAAAAGACGCTGGTAAATGCAAATGAAAGAGTTGACTTGCTCGTGAGTGGAGTCGTTGACCCCAGATGGATTAACGATGTGGGTCAAATAAGTTCAAGAAACGTAGCTAATCTTCAATTCGCTATGAACGGCAAAGGCTCTACATCGAGAGCGGGTAGCGAAGGAATCATTAACAGAGCAGTTAAGTACTTGTTCTAATAAATTAGAAAAAGAAAGATATAAAATGAAAAAGAAAATTGTAAGTATATTGTTAACAGTCTTGATGTTGGTGGGTATAATGCCGGTACAACAAGCACAGGCTGCGAGAATGAGAATAAAAGATATCACCCACGTAAAAGGGGTAAGAGATAACCAGCTTGTTGGGTACGGTATTGTAGTCGGTCTTAAGATGACTGGTGACAACTCTCGTTCAACGCAGATTACTAACCAGTTGATGCTTCAAAATCTTGGTACTGTTATTCAACAGGCAAACTATATCCAAAAAGGTTCTTCTGCAGCGGTAATGGTTACTGCTACAGTGCCCCCGTTCGCTAAAAACGGAGACAAAATTGATGTTACTGTTTCAACAATGGCGGATGCAAAAAGCTTAGAGGGCGGGGTTCTTATTTTAACTCCTTTAAGAGCACCTAACGGTGAGGTTGTTGCAACTGCTCAAGGTCCGTTGTCTGTTGGTGGTGCATCAGCTGATGCTAATGGTAGCAGTAAAAGAACTGCCATAACTACAACAGGCAGAATTCCAAACGGTGCGATTGTGGAGAGAGATATTAACACTCAAATCGGTGACGAGGACAGTGTAACGCTTTCTTTGGACAAAACGGACTATACTTTGATTGCAAGAATTGCTCAAACAATTTCTCAAACGGTTTCTTCCGCAAGAGCTATCGACGGAAGTAGCGTTAAAATTATCATTCCGCCTAGTTTTCAGAATGATAGGGTGGCTTTCCTTTCTATAATAGAAAATTTGACAGTCGATGTGTCTAAAGAAAGAGCGAAGGTAGTTGTTAACGAACGGACCGGAACAATTGTCATCGGAAGCGAGGTAAAACTTATGCCCGCAGCCGTTGCACACGGGAATATCACTGTAACTGTTACGACTACTAACGAAGTTTCTCAGCCTAAGCCATTCTCAGGCGGTTCAACACTAGGATTTTCTAATAGTGATATTGATATCACCAAACAGTCAGGCAGTTTGGTCAAAATAACGGAGAATAGTTCTTTGAATGACTTGGTAAGAGCATTAAATGCAATCGGAGTAACACCTATTGACTTAATCTCGATTCTTCAGGCACTCAAAGAAGCAGGAAGCTTGCAAGCAGACTTGCAAATAATTTAGGGAGAGAATTAAGTTGTTATCACCAATCAATACAGCAAATTATGATTCACAACCGACTTCAGCTGAAGTAGAAGTTTTTAACCAGATTAAAAGGGCTGGTAATAAAAAAGAACAGCTGAAAAAAGTCGCGTCCGAGTTTGAATCTGTATTCGTAACGAAGATGATATCATTGCTCGACAAAACTGTAGAAAAAGAGGACGGTGTTTTTGGTCAGGAAGGTAATTTCTTGAAAAACTTTAAGTCCTTCATGTTTGCAGAAATGGGTAGAGAAATCGCTCAAAATCCAAGAACATCATTTGGGTTTGCGTCACAAATTTATAAACAAATGGAAAAAAGTTTAGGGGAGTAAGAGAACATGGTAAGTGGTATAAATTCAGGAATAAGTCCAATACATTTGATGAATGCAACCAATGCATTTAAAGCGGCTTCGGCAAAGCCCCAAGAGCCTGCTATTGCTGAACCTCAAGTTTCTGAAGGAACTAACGTAAATGATGCAAGAAATTTATTTAAGAATATTGATGTGGATGAGGTAAAAAAATATGCCTCTATGTCAGGAGAAAAGGATCTCTCAGAGGAAGACATCACTTACGGGCTTGTCTACGGACGTAGCGTGATGGCGGATTGGGTAGTTTAAAACGGGGTTTTGGAATGAAAGAAAATCTTATTTTAATAGAAAAAAATATCGATCAGGAAATAGCTTTATACAAAGAGCTTGAATCTTTGTATACGGAAAAACAGGAAATTCTGATAAATAAAAAGGTTGATGAACTTGTTGAGATTGACTCTAGAATCATCAAGACTTTTGATTCTATCAGGGGCTTGATTATAAACAGAAATAAAATATTCTCAGGCATGTCTGAGGATGATTTCAGCATGTCAAAACTGATTTCTGATACAAGAAACTTAGATTTAAAACTTTCTCAAAAGTTCGAAAAACAAAGAGAAGAAGTTAATGCTCTAGTGAAAAGTCTTTCCCAGCTTGATGCTATCAATATGGAGCTAACAAAGTTTGGAATGAAAATTGCGAATAGAACAATGC
>JAEZLC010000076.1 GCA_023435965.1 Cyanobacteria bacterium OH_CDB_58
ATTTTTTGACAAATGGCTTTTTGCAACATTAAAAGCTTCTTGCAAGTTTCCTGCAGATTTATGTCTTTCTATTTGCTCTGAAAGTTCTGAAGCTTATGTTTCGCTGTCATAATCATCAAACTGAAAATTATCGGCAATTAACTTGTACACTCTGTATATTATGTACAAGAATAAAATAACTATAAAGACGAATATAACTGTTTTTAACATTAAAACTACCTTTGCCTAAACATTATATCAATACAATGTGTTTTTTAGCAATAGCTTGACTTTTTGTAATCTTTTTTGTTTTTTATTAAACATTTTGTAAACATTGTTAACAAATGCTACTTTTTAGTCAATTTAATAATGGGTAATTTTTTTATATAAGTAAGGAAGCGTAATTTCAATTTAGGTAAGTAGGTAAAAAGTTAAGTAGGTAAAGTATGTCTAATGCTTTTGCAAGTGCATTGTTTCTTATGAGAAACACTGAGAAAGTGCAGCAAGGGGAACTGGCAAGGACTCCGGTAGTTGTCGCTCAGGCAGGTAGTGTTATAAATAAAGTTTCTCAGATTGATTCATCAATAGGAAAAACTACAAAAACAGCTATAGACGCCTTTGAAAAGAGCTCTAAACTGAGCTTTGGTTCAAAAGCAGTAAAGGTAGCAGGAGACATGGTAAATCCATTACTCATAGCGGCAGCAGGTGTGCGAGTTGCAACTGCACAAGACAAAGAAGCTGCCTTATATGAAGAAGGTGCTGCTATGGCAGGAATGTTTGGCGCGGAAGCTCTTATGAAAAAGAGTGGTGTTAAACAATTTGTAAAGGAAAATACAGAAGAAGGACTCGAAAAAGGAGTAAAATTCTTAAGCAACTATATTAAACCTTTAAATGATGCAGGAATGGACTCAAAAAATAAATTTGTAAAAATCGGCAGTTTTATACTCTCTGGACTAATGTTTGTTGGTGCCTCAATAGTGGGATACGACACGGGTAAAAAAATTGGCAAAGGCATTATTCATGACAAACGAATGAAAAACGGCGAAAATGAACAATTATACGAAAAACAAAAATTCAAAGAAGAAATAGTGCCGCCAGAATCGATGCAAAGTTCGAAACGACTGTCTATAGAATCATAGCGAGAATCATCAACAGAAAAGTCCCTACCTGCATGCCTGTTGATAAATTTCTCATCAATTTATTATTATCATACAGCTTGGATGATTTCTGAGCTGTTTTTACAGCTGCAATTCTTTGAAGCCTAGCCGCAGGGTTGTCATTTGCAAAATTTCTTTTAAAAACTTGAGATTCTACCCTAGAAAGGCGACTTTCAATCGACTCATTAGAAAATGACTGGTTGAACATTGTCTGCTCAATAGTTGTAAGTTCTGAGCTCAACAAATTATTTCTTACTGATGATTGACTAGGTTGAGAAGAATAGTTGTTACTAAAAGAATTGTTTTGTCTTTTTGAAGACGAAGTTTTCCCGTACGTCTCTGCTACGTCATCATCATACATAGACGAAATAGAGTCATAATAATTCTCTGTCGGAATAGCAGCTCCTGTGACAAAATCATCAGAAGATACAGGATCAAGCACCGATAATCTAAGTTTATTTACTCTGTTACTCAAATTATCACTACTGGTCTTACCAAAAACTTTATTTTCTAATTTACTCACTCTTGAGTATATATTCTCACCATTGAATGACTTATTGAAGACTTTGGTTTCTATTTTGTCTACAATTGGGTATTGAACTGTAGGATCTTCTTTTTCATAAGAAGGTATTGATGCAGTTGATATTTTTTCGCTGCTTTGTGCTTTATTAGCTGTCTTTTCGGGTTCAATATATCCTATATCTAAAGCAATTTTATTCAGTCTCTTATCTGTAACATTCGAAAAAGTTTTTCCATATAAATACTTCTCAATTCTATTAATTCTATTGATTTCAGAATCATTTTTATATTCGTAGCCGAAAAGCTGTTTTTCTATACCAGAAATCTTCAATAAACTTGGAGTCATTGAAAAAGCACAGCAAGAAAATAAGCACAACAAACACAAGGCAAATATTGTTTTATTCATATACTCTCTACAGGTAATACTACACTGTAAATATATAACCTAGCTTAGTAAAAAATCCTATCCCCCAGCATAAAGCGAAGAACATGCCTATGAACGGTAAAAATATTAGCATAAGGGAGCGTGAAAATCGTAAATTGTAGGTATATTGTAGAGATTTGCAATATAAAAATATAGTCCAAAAGTATACTATTAACTCAAAAAGTACTCCAAAAAAATAGCCCAAATCGCCAGCTTTTTTCAGCAACTCCAATGGTGCCAACAATATCCAGGGCACAACTGAAAAAGAGCTTAAAAACAAAAGTCTTTTTAAATGTCCTGATCTATCAAATATTTTTGCAATGTATTCGAAGAATAAACCAAGCATAAACCACGAAAATACGACAAAAAACAAAAAGTTAATCAAAGTAAAAAGATACCAAACTGCGTTTAGAACCCCTCCCGTAAAAACATACTTCAGGGTATACAAG
>JAEZLC010000292.1 GCA_023435965.1 Cyanobacteria bacterium OH_CDB_58
CCTTGCCCGCTCCTATCTATTATTTCCAAGAAAATCGAAAGCTTTTTTGTTCGACCGTTCTAAAGAAACCCAATTATTTGCTCAAATATTGATAACTCAAATCATCACTACCTAAACAAGATGTCTAGTAGCGATAATTAATTATTATCTGAATTCAATTTTAATAATGAGTAACACCAATTCACATTACACAGTTGTATGTGATTTAACTACTCTAAAAGTAATCGATATGGGCTTCTCCAAGAGCATCAACTCTAAGGTAATACAAAATATCCGACTAAAAATTATACAATATTAAGTTCGTAATTTAATATGTCGGTAACAGGCGGCTTCTTGAGCTTTTCTATGGCACTTTCAGCTTTAGCCTTGAGAGTTTCGTCCTCTGTAGTATCATAAACTATTCTAAGCAAATCGATAGTTCCGTTTATAACTCTCAACATATCGCCTTCATATACAATAAGGTGTTTTTCTTTTAAATCTTTAATCATATCTATCCAAAGTTTTTGAGGATTATCTTCTGAAACCTCAGCCTGAGCGAACTGCAAAATAGTTGTTGCAAGGTTTGTACTCATAGGAATATGGTCAAAAATCCCATATTTATATTGTTTTGTACGTACGGTTTCAGCCATTTTAATAACCGGTGTCGCTTTATTGCCGAATTCTTCGAACTCTTTTGTAAAAGTAAGCTTTGGTCTGTTATCTTTTACATCGGCAAAAATAGCCATCATGCCTGCGAGTTCTGCATCTGACATATCCTTCGTAAAGTCAGGATTTGTCAATATTTCGGTCATTATAATTTCATTAACACCAAAAATCTTCTTACAAACGTCACCTTTTGGAGTAGACTTTAAAACACCGTTTTCATCTTTTTGAATATAGCCATAATCCATTAATACTGATTGCTTTTTCCTTGCATCTTTCAATATATTCTCAGTTTGCTTGTTTTGGAAGTATGCAAAAGTTTTCTTTGTTGTCTTTTCCATATTATCCAGCATCTGAGGAGATAAAAGCGTTGAATATGTGATATCGTACTGACTATTTATACTTGTATCTGTTGATTGGACCAATTTATAGAAGTTTGATAAATCTATTTGGTTTTTTGGCATGATAATAACATTGCCGATATTATCGATACCTCTTCTGCCAGAGCGTCCTGCACCTTGCTTAAAAGTAGAATTACTTAATAGATGGCTACTAACACCGTTAGACTTCTCTAATTGTGTTAATACAACTGTTTTGAACGGCATATTTATACCGGCGATCAAAGTATCCGTAGCAAAGCACACCTTGATTAAACCCTCTCTAGCAAGGCTTTCAACCAAACTCTTGTAAGCTGGCAACATTCCGGCATGGTGAACAGCATAGCCTTTCATAAGACCGTTGAGGCATTTTTCATCAAAATCTTTTCCTAAATAAACATTTTTCTCCCTTGCTTCGTTTACTTTATCAAGAACTCTTCTTGATTGTTCTGGAGTGAGGAGCGTTCCAACTTTTTTACTCGCCAAATCATTATATGCCTGACAGCGTTTTTTACTAAAAACGAAGAATAAAGCAGGTGTTTTATCTTCTTTATTCAATACTTTTATAAGTGCATTAACGTTTGGAGTTTTTTGATTGAATGATAGTTTTGAACAATCATTGAATGACGTTTTAGTTTTGTTTGAAAGGACAAGAGCGATTTGCCAGGCTTTCTCTTTCTCCAGACCGTCATCAATGAGTTTATTAACAAGCTTATCAGCAATAACAGCCCCATCTTCTTTGACATCATTCCATCCATTTATCAACGCTATTGGGTCTTCTGTTGAATATATCGACTCTAGGTCTTGAAGGGCTAATATTTGTCTATCGCTAGGATTTGATAATAATTCACTAAGAAGGATCTTATGACTTGTAGCGGGCTCTATCACGTATCCATTTGTTTTATCAAAGCCAAAGACGTACTCTTTTAATGGAACGTGCCTTTCCGCTTCAGGTACATTAACCAGTTCAACTTCTTTTGATGGATTTAATTCACTAACCCAGTCCGCAATTTGTTTAGCATTCGATGCAGTGGCAGAAAGCATCATTTGCTTCATATGAGTAGGTGTATTCATTACGGACTCTTCCCAAACTTTCCCTCTGTCAGGATCATTCATATAATGGAACTCATCATAAATCACAGCATCAAAGTCTTTTAGTTTTTTGGCAATCTCACTGTCTACACCATTAGTAATCATATTTCTGTATATTTCAGTAGTCATAACTAATAGCTGAGCATCAGGATTTATTGAAACATCACCGGTTATAATACCGACGTTATCACTATTCATAAACTCATAATGATTATCGTAATTTCCAAACAATTCGGAGAATTTTGTATACTTTTCATTACTTAAAGCTTTTAAAGGTGATAGATAGATTACTTTTTTCCCTTTGCTTAAAATATCCTCTATTCCATACTCAGCTATAAGTGTCTTACCAGTGCCAGTCGGAGCGGTAACAATGGTAGTTTTGCCACTGTTGAATGAATCTATTGCTTTTTGCTGGTATTTATCTAGAGAAAGATATTTATGCCCCATAGAAAAAGGTATAGGATCATCTTTTGCATTTTTAGGAAGCTCAATGCTTAATATAGCCTCCATATCAAGGTCGTTAACTGACGGTTTAGCTTCAGTCAAATCTACCGTTTCTACAGAATCATCCTCAATATCCAAACCGAATGTTTTTTTCTGATCCTCCAACCTTTTAAGCTCGAGAAGTTTATCAAGATTTTTTTGGACTTCCGCAGGAAGGGTTACAGGCTTATAATAAAAGGGGTTGGAATATGGTTTCTCTTTAAGTTCGACAGTTTTTGGGTATTTAAACTCTTCTGGCATCGGCTTTGCTTTGCGGGATCTAAACTTACTCTCAGAGGTCTTCATATCACCCATTGGAAAATTAACTGTCATCATTAACACCTGTCTGTAAAATCACTTGGTTATACAAAACCTAAAAATGATTTTTTTGCTAAATCCGAATAATTCTGTAACAGTAAAAAAAGGAATTGTAACATTTATCAGACACTACACTTTTTATAATTATTTATATGTTTTAAAGGTTATTTGACATTTTCCACACTGCAGAACTATAATAATTTTTTAATATTAATAGGTGATAATGGTGAAAAAAATAGTTTTTGTCCAAGCTCTTATATCATTAGTTATATTCGGGCTATATTCGAATCTTTCTTTAGCAAAAGAAACACTAAAAGGCAATGCAAAAATATCAGTATCACAATATGCCCCGACCTGGGAAGAATTTTGCCCACCTGAATACCTAAATGCACAGTATAAAGAGATTTTGCCATACAAAATACCTAAAAGTGAAAATATTGGCGTTGCAATAAGAAGATTTATTTGTCCATTCGAAATAGCCGCAGATGCGATGTTATACGTGCAAAAGGCCGAGGCAAATAATTATTGGGCCATGCGTCGCAAAGCATTTGAAGGAGAGGTTAAAACCTGTTTTGCTGATGAAAAAAACGCTTTATCTTGCTTTATGGTAGTAAGACAAATGGAAGACAACAAAAATGCACAACGGGCAGGTCAAGAAACACAACAAGCACAACAAATGCAGCAAGCAGCTCAATTTGCAGCTCAACAAACTACTCAAAACTCACAAATGATGATTCAAAACATGAATAATATTCAAACGCAAATGCAAGCACAACAAATGAACAACAATCTCAACAATATAAACTCAAGTATAAACAGACATAGTTCTTCAACTAATTCAAATCTGCATTCGATAAATCAAAACTTAAATAGAATAAATAAAAAGTTACGTTAATTAGATATTTTGGTTTCTATATAAAGCTTCTTTTTATATTAATCATTATATTATAATTCGTTCAATAAGTTATCTTTTTGTTCTTTAAAATGATATATATAAGCCATAATTGAACATAAATAATCTGTTGATTTTTGATTGAAAGAGCCAAAATATTTTTGAGTTAAAGTATCCATTGTACTTTGATCTTGGAGAACAGTTTGATTTGAAATTATTTCTGACCAAAACTCATTTAATGCTTCAAAAGAAACAGTATTGTGGAGCTCATTAAATAAGTCTTTAGTACCATCATTAAGTATTGAGTAATTCCCCCAATACAATCGTCCAATCTTACGACTAATAGAGTTTACCGTTGCAAACACATCACTTAATAATTGCGTTGATAAATTGTTCGTTAAAATTTCTTTCACAATATTATTATCAAACATTAAGTCTGAATATTCGCTGAAAAGATTAAAAAATTCTTCATGGCATTTTTCAAGTCTTAAAGATAAGCTATCAATA
>JAEZLC010000064.1 GCA_023435965.1 Cyanobacteria bacterium OH_CDB_58
ATCTTAACGATATGAATCCTGTTTTTGTTTATAAGTTAAGTGCTATAAAAATGCTTTTAGTCAAATACATGAATATAACAGTTGCCAGTCAAAAAGCGAATTATGTCTTGTACGGGGAGCTTCTAAAACAATCAAGTTTATGGGCTTTTATGGACGCCTTTAGAATACTAGGCATTGTGGCATTTTTTGTTATCCCATTTATATGGCTTATGAAAAAATCTGCATCAAAGTCAAAATCAGACTTAAGTGCACTGCATTAATTATAAAAGAGAACATTATAACTACTAACTCCACGGCATCCTAAAATGAGATGCCTTTTTTTTATTTTGTTTTTATAAACCGAGATAAATCCATGATAAGCATCTTTTCTATTTCTGCATAGTTATCTGTTTTGGCAAAGAAGATGCCAAAAAGCGGGTTTGTTTTGAAATCAATTTTTCTTCCCTCTAATAAACAGTTGAAGTTGCTTGTAAAGCCGTCATAATCGAATTCGTAGTTTGTGTTTTTGTCTATGCTTGCAGGAACTTCTGCTATGTTGAAATAAAAATAAGAAGAGTCTTCTATTCTGTTAAATATTTCTTGCCAATCAGGCGTTCGTTGTTCCATAAAATATTCGTAAATGTTGATTCCATAGGCAAAGTATGCTAAATCAGTGCAGCACCACCCTGCAAACCTCATAGGATTAATTTCTATAGGAACTATTTCATTATTGCTTATTCTCACTTCAAGATGCAATGGGAAGTTTTTTATGTCTGTCAATTTAGAAATTTCACGCAATAAATGCGTTACTTTTTCTATTTGATCAGTAATAATTTGCTTTGACGTATAATACACCCTGTCGCTTACATCTTTTGATGATGAAAATGGGTGTTTTAGAATGTTTAATATTACGGGCTCTCCATTTTTTGTGTAATAAGCATCTATAGCGTATTCTTCGCCCTGTATAATTTCTTCTATTATGAACATTGAAGAATCGACTACTTCTGTAGGGAACAAATCTCTGGTTTCAGATATCTCTTTTTTTATTAATTCAATCGTCTTTTTTAGTTCTTCTTCTTTTTCAACAACATGTACTCCGATACTTAGAAAACCTACTGAAGGCTTTATTATAAAAGGGTATTTCAGGTTTTTTGAGACTAGAGCGTCAATATTTTTAAACTCAATTTCTTCAAAATAAAAGTCTGGATATATTTCTTTTAATATCTTTCTAAACTTAATTTTGTCTTTGAATGTATTAATCATTTCAGGAAGGGGAGTAAATGATAAATTTTTATTTATCCAGTTTATGGAGTTTTCTGAGTTACAGTAGATAAGGTTATTTGGGTCGTTTTTTGCAGTTGTTATTGCCTCTTGAGTTGAGATTATTTGGATTTCTTTTTTTATGTTTAAAAGATTTATATTGTCTGTATCTAATACAGTATAGTTGTTTTTTATTATAGTTTCTTGTAAAAGCTCTGATATATATGGTTTGTCTAGTATTATCATTGTTTATTCCGTCTCCTGTTCGAAATCTGTATTTATAAATTTAGCACAAACCATATGTTAAAATAACTGACCGTATGTTTTATAAAAAAAATTAGTATTTGAACATTATTAAATCATATTTTTAGCCGAAGAAATATATGCCTCAAAATCTTGACAGATATGCTATAATCCTAAATACATTCGAAGATATTATTTATATGGAGTTTAGTTTTAATGAACCAAAATCAATTGGGAATCAGTAAGCAGATAGCACTTCTGATTGTAGGAGTCAGTGTGTTAATTTTTGCTTGTGCAGTAACCTTTGCTGTAGTTAGCATAAAAAATTCTTTGCTTAAAGAATCGGAAGCTAAAATTTCTGAAGTTACAGAAATGGCATACAATGTAGCTCTTTCCTACAAGAAAAAAGCAGATGCAGGGGAACTGACACTTTCTCAGGCTCAATCTATGGCAGAACAAGATATTAGAAACATGAAGTATCAGGGTTCTAATTACATTTGGGTTAATGATTTTAACTCTGTATTCCTGATTCATCCTACACAAGCTAAAGGAGCTGATGGAGCTAAGCTTGTTGATAAAAAAGGTAATTATTTTATTAAAGAAATAACAGACAAAGCAAGAACTCCAGAAGGCGGATTTGTTAGATACGAGTGGGCCAAGCCTGGAGAGGCTGCAAATAAATTGTACCCCAAACTTGCTACAGCCAGAGCATTAGACGGATGGAACTGGGTAATAGGTACAGGAATATATATAGATGAGATAGATAAAAAGATATTACAAACATTCTTGTCGATATTCTTTGGTAATCTGGTCGCAATGTTGCTTATTGTTGTTGCGGTTCAATCAACGTTCGTTAAGAAGTTAACAGCCACATTGAATTCAATAACAGAAGGTTTGGCATCGAGTTCAAATCAAGTATCAGAAGCGTCATATCATCTTGAAAATGCTAGCCACAAACTCGCAGAAGGAACGACAGAACAAGCTTCATCGATACAGGAAGTATCTGCGACGCTTGAAGAAACGTCTTCAATGGTTCACAAAAATAACGAAAATACAGACCAAGCAGCAATACTTGCAAGAAATGCCAAAGAAACTGCGTATAAGAGTTATCAGGAAATGGATCGAATGATGACATCTATGAACGAGATCAAGAGTTCAAGTAATGAGATTTCAAAAATTATTAAAGTAATAGATGAAATAGCGTTCCAGACAAATATCTTGGCACTGAATGCGGCAGTAGAGGCAGCAAGAGCAGGCGAAGCCGGAAAAGGATTTGCGGTAGTAGCAGAAGAAGTAAGAAACCTTGCACAGAGAAGTACTCAGTCAGCTAAAGATACAACAGAGCTTATTGAGAAGAATATTACACTTTCAGAGCAGGGAGCAGAGCTTGCACACGGAGTTTATGATTCAATCGCAGGAATTGATGAGCAGGCTAAAAAAGTAAGTGAGCTTCTTGATGAAATATCAGTAGCGACGAATGAGCAGGCATTGGGAGTTGAGCAAATTCACAAGGCGATAGCCCAGATGGAGCAGGTAATGCAATCTAGTGCACAGACAGCAGATGAGACAGCATCAGCTTCACAAGAGTTGTTTGCCCAGACATCATCGATGAATGATATAGTTGATAGAATGTCTATGATTGTTAATGGAACGACAGTTCAGCATCAGGTATCATATGCTCAAAGACAACAGTTACCTCCAGCTAAAAAGGCACGCAAGGATGTAAAACTTCTCAACGATAGTCTAAGCGATTTTTAAAAATATCAAGTTGATTTAAATACAAAATATTCTGGTTATAATAAATCAGATTATTTGTATTTAATACAGGAATAAACGGATTTACTTTTGTAAACTATCACTAATAATTAAATAAATATGAT
>JAEZLC010000179.1 GCA_023435965.1 Cyanobacteria bacterium OH_CDB_58
GTTCTTGGTTATACAAACAGGTTCAATAGCCGCAATATGTTTAGCTTTTGCTAAATTTTTGGGTATTTTAGTTCCTGTTATAAGTTCAACGAATTATATATTAGACATAGGGTTTTTTCACTTATCAACTGTACAAATAGTTGCCCTTTTATCTTGTATATTTATCACGTACATTAATTCTAGAGGAGTTGAGTACGGTGTGATAATGCAAAACCTTTTCACCGTTACAAAAATTCTTTCTCTTATAGCAATAGTAGTTTGCGGTATATTTTTCGGTTTGAATTGGGAAACTATCCATGCCAACTTCCCTAAAGGATCCACTGCTTTGCAGTTCTCTGATATGAAGCTAATCGCTTCAGCCACTGTTGGAGCGTTGTTCGCAGCAATAACATGGAACAACGTAACGTTCATCGCAGGAGAAATAAAAGAACCTGAAAAAAATATCCCCAAAGCAATGGTTTATGGGGTAGGCTTGGTTGTAATTCTTTATCTGCTTATAAATGCAGTATATGTTTATACCATACCTCTAGATGCAATAGCTAACGCTCATGAAGATATTGTTGCTTCAGCAGTTATGGGTGCAATGTTCGGAAAAATCGGCGAAGTTATAATTGCTGTTATAATCATGATTTCTGCTTTCGGATGTGCAAACGGTATGATCTTAACAGGCTCAAGAGTGTATTATAAAATGGCAAAAGACAGACTTTTCTTCAGAAGTTTGGCTGCAATAAACAGAAAAACTAAAGTACCGGTCAATTCACTGTGGCTTCAAGGACTTTGGGTTTGTTGTTTGGTGTTGTTTGTGGGCAACTACAACAGATTATTGGATTTTGTTATATACATTAACCTTATTTTCTTTGCTATAACAACATTTGGTATATTTGTTTATAGAAGAAAATTCCCTGATGAGCCTAAAATTCTCACAGTTAATAATTTCTTCCCTATCGCATTTATTTTGTCTACTGTATACATCGTCGCTTGTTTGACAATAACTAAACCCCAGTATACACTTCCAGGCTTATTATTTACGCTTGCCGGATTGCCTGTTTATTACTTCTGGAACAAAAATAAACAGCAAAGAGTAATAAAAAGCTTGAAGAAAGAAGAAGAAAAAGCTATTATATAGAAAATATTATCTTATATAATAGGAGTTTACATGTTAATTGAAGAGTTATTGGAATTAACCGTTAATATGGGTGCGAGTGATTTGCACATATCGAACGGCTTGCCGCCAGTTATAAGAGTGGATGGAAAACTTTTAAGAACAGAATATCCGCCGTTAAGTGCAGATGATGTAGAAGCGTTAATTTTTCCGATGCTTAGCAATGAACAAAGAAGAACCCTTGAACAAGTTTGGGAGCTTGACTTGAGTTACGGGATACATGGTCTTGGTCGTTTCAGGGTTAATATTTACAAAGATAAAGGATGCTATGCTGCCGCGTTTAGGACGATTAACAGCAATATTCCAAATTTTGAAAGCTTAGGTTTATCTTCTATTGTCAAAAAAATTACAGAAAAGCCAAGAGGATTGATTCTGGTAACAGGACCTACAGGAAGTGGTAAATCTACAACCTTGGCGGCAATGATTGATTACATAAACGAGACTAAATCAGAGCATATTCTAATAATTGAAGATCCAATCGAGTATGTTCACGTTTCAAAAAAATGTATCGTTCACCAGAGAGAGTTGGGGCAAGATACCCGATCTTTCGCTAATGCCCTTAAGTCAGCATTAAGAGAAGATCCTGATATTATTCTGGTTGGTGAGATGCGTGACTTAGAAACAATAAGCTTAGCACTCACGGCAGCTGAAACCGGCCACTTAGTTATGGGTACCTTGCATACGGCATCAGCCAGCCAAACAATCGATCGTATAATAGACGTTTTTCCGGAAGCACAACAACAACAGATAAGAATTCAGCTTTCAGGAAGTTTAATTGCGGTATTCTCTCAGACACTTCTACCTAGATTGAGTGATGACGGGGAAACTAAAAAAGGCAGGGTTATGGCTCAAGAAATAATGGTCGTCAATACGGCGATTGCTAACCTTATAAGAGAGGGTAAAACTGCTCAGATATATTCTGCTATACAAACAGGGTCTCAATACGGCATGCAGACGCTAGAAACCGCTTTAAAAGAACTTTATGTAAGATCTCAGATAACTTTAGAAGACGCTTTATTAAAATCTCAGCGTCCTGAAGAGTTCAAAAGATTGGCAAATTTAACTAGGTAGATTGAAATAGAATAAGAAAGTCATTATTAAGTCCGCTATTAATAGAAAAATAGTAGACTTGATGGCAGCTTCTGTTGTTGATATGCCAACATTCTTGGCTCCTCCTTCTGTTTCATAACCTTGCGTTGCACATACAATCGTAATTATTATTCCAAAGATAGCACCCTTTAATAGGCTTATGTAGATGTCTCTGGTGTTTAAAAATAACCATACAGAGTTCATGTATCTGTTGGGGTGCAGTCCGATTGTTGAGAAAGAAACAATCATTCCGCCAATAATTCCGAATAATTCAGCCAATATGACCACCATTGGAACGGTTACTGCAGCAGCAATTAGTCTGGGAGCAAAATAATATCCTACCGGATCAACTTTTAGTGTTTTCATAGCATCTACTTGAGAGGTTACTTTCATATTTGCGATCTCTGCACTGATTGCTGTTCCTGCTCTGGCACTTATTGCTAAAGCCGCAAATCCGGGTGCGATTTCTCTTATAAGTGCTACCGTTAAAAAACCTCCGACGTAATTCTCCGCGCCGCTTAATAAAAATTGTTTGGATACCTGAAGTGCGATGACTACTGCCGCAATGAACACAATGGTTAGTGCTATCGGCAGTGAGTCATAGCTAATCATGGCTGCCCTGCTTATCACAGAGCCAAATCTCACATTCTTGTCGAAAATGTACTTAATTGTTTCTATGAAATTAAATACGCATAATCCAAGAAAATTAATCATAAATCGGTGTACACCATTTTTTATATTTTTCCACTTTGCCTTTTACGACATCAAAGTATAGTTTTTGTAATTTCTTTGTTATTGGTCCGACTTCCCCGTCAGAGATAGGCCTGTGATCAATGCTGGAAATAGGTGTTACTTGAGCACCAGTTCCACAAAAGAACGCTTCATCCGAAATATATAGTTCAGTTCTATCAATTTCTCTCTCTATAGTTTCTATGCCAAACTCTTCTTTTGCAATTTCCATAATTGTGTTTCTTGTGATGCCGACAAGGATGTTGTCAGTAGTGTTAGACGTAATAAGTTTGCCGTCTTGAACAAGGAACAAGTTCATTGCAGAACCTTCTGTTACATGGCCATCGTGTGAAAGAACTATCGCGTCGTCAAAACCTGCCAATTTAGCATCCGTAATGATAAGGGCAGTATTTGCGTAGTTGCCCGTTACTTTTGCTCTTGGAGGGATAGAGTTGTCGTCGGATCTTCTCCAGTTAGAAACGCAAACATTTAGTCCTTTATCTGATTCAAAGTAATTTCCGAGAGGAATAGTAAACATTAACAATGAATCCGGGTTGTCTAATAAGCCGGGACCTATTTTTAATGCACTTTTATATATTTGAGGTCTAAGATAAGCATCTGTTTTGTAATTGTTTTTTCTTAAAATTTCTTTTGCTATGTCGCAAAGCTCATCCGCAGAATATTTGCAAGACATATGCATGATTTTACCGCTTTTAAGAATACGTTCCATGTGTTCTTTTACTCTAAATGCGTACATTTGGTTTTCTTCTGCGTTATAATATGCTCTTATTCCTTCAAATATTGATGTACCATATAAAAAAGCGTGATTTCTAACCGGTATGGTTGCTTTATCCGCTTCAATGTACTCTCCGTCAATAAAAACAAATTCTTGTTCAGACACTTTCTCTTCTCCTTAATCCTATGTGCATCTTAAATTATATTAGCACAGAATTGTTTTCGGCTAATATAATTTAATGTAAGTTTATAAAAAATTATTTGTCTATTTTGCTGAAAACTACTTCTGCTTTTTTAGACTTATTTGCTTTTGCAACGGCCATAAAGCCAGGCTTATTGAAGACTTCTTTTGCTTTTTCGTTTTTCACGTCAGCTGTCTTGTTTTCTTGTCCGCTTACAGTTTTCGCTGCTTGAGCTTGATCTTCAGTATATTTTTTCTTGGTAAGTTTAGAGTTTATCCAAGGGAGTCCGAAGCCAAGCAATGCTGGAACTAATAAGAACATTGATAGGAAGCCGAACTGGCTGTTCATTGATTTCGCTTTTTTGACGAAACTGTTGTCAGCTTTTTCGAAAGACTTGTATAAATCTTCAAGTTTTTCAGGTGCGTTGGCCATTGCGTCTTTAATTGCTGATATAATACCTTTGTTGTCAGCCTTATTGAAGGCTTCTTTACCACATATGGTTTCTAAAGCATTTTTTGTTTCATCTGTGAAACTGAATAGTTTCTTTAGGTCTCCGCCTTGTTTATCGATGAATTCACAGAAGCCGGCAGCTCCGTCCTTATACGCTTTTAAGTTGCTGTATTTTGATATGATTTGCCCGCTGTGCAGAGGATTAATTCCTTTTGCAGGTCTTATGTAGTCAAAAACTCTATTCAAAACAGATTTGGACGAGTGATCAGCAGGGGTATTTGTTAATACAAATCCTGATTTTTTCTCATTGTGTTTTGCAAACATCTTGCTTAGGATTTTTTCTCCAAAAACCATTGTCAGAATTGAAGTTAAGTCTCTTCTGAAAATTTCTTCTCTGTCGTACTTGTCTTGAGCTTGTATCAACCTTGGTGCAAACACGCCACCGAACATAGAAGTCATAAGGATCCCAAAAGGCATATTTAAACCATCGAATTCTATTCCTTTTGCCAGTTTGCTTATTTTTCCATTTAAAATATCTTTAGCAATTTTTTCTTTAGAACCAAAACTCGGAGTTGCTTGGTTGCAGCTAATTTTACTTACTTGCATTTGCAGCTTCTCCTTTCTTTGTCTGTTCTGTTGGTTCTGCTTTAGCTACTTTAGTTTCCGGTTCCAGTCCTCTTAGGGCAGGATTATCTTTACTAATGTTATATAGCTTTGGTATGAATGCCAGGAATGAAACTACAGCAGCAGACATAATAATATTCAAGCCAAATCTATTTACGATTCTATTGTTAGCAAAGGCATCCATTACCTTAGAAACATTTTCTTTCAGTGTGTTTTTTGAAATTGTGTGATTCTCTTTTGTTATTGTTGAGACAGCATCATCTGTAAAATCACTGATATAGCTTATTAATTTTGTGAATAAAGCACTTCCTGACTCTTTTGCAATTTTTGCGGTAGTGAAATCAATAGATACATCCTGGGCATGGTTTTTAGAGATATTTATGAATTTCTCTGCCATAGAATCGATTGCTTCGTCTATACTTCCTTCATAGTTTTTATTAAACATTTTCTCTATAGGGTTTCTTTTTGCTTTTTCTCCCAAAGAAGAAAGTTTTTTTGCAAGTTCTTTTGCATCTTCTTCAAATATAGCTTCTTCTTTTCCTGTTGAGTTTGCCAATATTTTTTTGAAGACATTTGTATAATAATCATCTTTTAGTTTGTTAGAAGCACTCAAGTTGCTTTCATTGACTGTATCTTTAAAGATGTCATTCAGTTGTTTAATTTGTTGTGCAGGGATGTTTATTGATTTTCCGATTGCTTTTTTTGCACCTGCAATTAAAACACCGGGAATTATGAACATGCTCGGGCCGGTTGTAAATTCTCTGATAGCTTCTTTAAGTGCAAATGTTTTATTTGATTTGCCTTTGTTTTCTTTTTTATTTCTCATTAATCCCATAACAGGTCTAGGGATATTTGTTCCTAACATGTCTTGAATTGTAAAAGAAGCAAATAATCCGCCACGCTCAATAGAGTCCATAAGACCTACTATTCCGGCTCCTTTGAAACTTGCTCTGTAAGGCTTGTTTTGATTCGACTGTGTGCTAACGCCCGTCTTGTGGTGATTTGGGCTTGTTTTGGAAATACGCATACTTACACTCTTTTTATGTTGTTATTCTAATAAAATCGCGGACAATATAAATAATTGCTTTTTTTAGCTTGTTTTTTAATATTAATTAACAAAACAATGGCATTAAGTGTATTAAGTATACTTATTTTTTTGGATTGTTTCAACCCATAATATATCCTTTTTACACATATGTTTACAAAAAAGATTTTGATTGTTGGAAATTTTTTTAAACGTGTGAAACAATATTAGTGATGTCTCTTTTACTAATTTACTTCTTCCTTAAATAACATTAAGGAAGTTTTTTTATTTAGGGCAAAAAAGCTTTTTTTATACATTTAAAGGCTTTTCAGCTCTTAAAAAATAAGAAGCAATATCTTTGGTCTGTATGGTCTTAGAGATTGGTCTTCCATGAGGGCAACTGTAGGGGTGTTTAGTGGTCCTCCATTTTTTAATCAGTTCTTCCATCTGCCAGATTGAAAGCTTTTCGCCTGCTTTTACTGCCGCTTTGCAAGATGTTGTAATTAGGATTTTTTCTTCTAAAGTATCCAGATTTCCTCTGATGTTGTCCAAAAGCTCTGATACAATATCTTGAAGGTTGACGTGGGAAAGGATTTGAGGAATTTTCCTAAAAATAATTTTTGTCGGAGCAAGGATTTCTATCTGGTATCCGAATTGATTTAACTTTTCTTTTGACTCATTTAATAATTCAACATCTGTAGCTTCAAGGTCGATTACGTCTGATATAAGAAGGATTTGAGATGATACATTTTTGTTGTTTTTTAGTTTCTCATAAATATAACGCTCGTCAGCGATGTGTTGATCGACAATTTCTAATCCGTCGTTCGTTTCGATCAGGATGTAAGTGTTCTTGAATTGACCGATTATGTTTTCTTTTTTCTCTTCCATTTGCTTTTTCGAAAAATCAATATCGATTTTTTGCTGGTTATTGTCAAAATTGGCTTCGGACTTTAGTGGGAAAATCCGTGTTCCTTGTTTATTATTGGTATTTTCGGCAATAAAAGTTCTTGAGCTTTCTTCCTCTAACTCTTCTGACATTTTCAAGAACGGTAGTTCGACAATTTTTTCCTTCGTTTCTTTTGCTTCAATAGTGAAAGCATGGTTTGAGAGTGCTGCATCTATTGCACTTTGTACAAAGTTAAAAATCTGATTTGGATTTTTATACCTTATTTCTTTCTTTGTAGGGTGTGCATTGACATCTATTTCTTCAGGATTGATGTCTATGTTTATTACCGTGAAAGGATATTTGCCTGAGGGCATGGTGTTTTTGTAGGCAATATCAATAGCTTTTAATATTACAGGGCATTTAATCATTCTTGAGTTTACGAATGTGTATATGGATTTTCTGCTTGAGCGCGTGTAAGAAGGAACGCTTGTATAGCCCGAAATCGATATTCCAGAGAGAGAGTCCCTTTTCTCGACTTTTTTAAGCGAATCGATAAATGATGTTGAATAAACCTGTGAAATTCTTGTTAACAAGTCGGAATTTTGAGAAGTATTTAAAACGACTGAGTTGTTGTTTTTTAGTACAAAGGCAACTTCGGGATGGGAGATTGCGATTGCCTGCATAAGCTCTTGAATGTAGGAGAATTCCGTTTTTGGGCTTTTTAGGAACTTTAAACGTGCCGGCTGATTGAAAAAAAGGTCGTTTACTTCCATTATTGTTCCTATTGCACAGCCTGTTTGGGATTTTTTTATTTGAGAATTTTCTGATTCTACCTTTGTTCCGTATTCAAAATCTTTTGTTCTTGTTGTGCAGGTCACTTTTGAAATGGAAATGATGCTTGCAAGGGCTTCGCCTCTAAATCCCAGAGTAGAAATTTTCCAAAGGTCTTCTTCTTTTAATATTTTGCTTGTGGCATGCTTTGAGAAAGCAAGCTCAATATCCTCAGGATGAATTCCTGAGCCGTTATCTGCAATCCTTATGTTTCTGCAGTCGTTGGAAATCGACACTTCGACTTTTGTAGAGCCTGCATCAATTGAATTCTCAACAAGTTCTTTTATTACAGAGGCTGGTCTTTCGATTACTTCGCCTGCTGCAATTTGGTTTATTAAATTTACTGATAATTGGTTTATTCTTTTCATAAATTCCATTTTAATATAAGATGTGTCTATATGGATAGTTTAGAACAAGATTATGTTAAGAAAAGAAAGATTTATGGAGATATATTCAAAAAATCTCAAGAATCTGTTGATAAGCAGCTTTTCGATTTAAAAAAATATCATCTTTGTAACAAATGCAAGGAGAAGTGTGAGTAC
>JAEZLC010000009.1 GCA_023435965.1 Cyanobacteria bacterium OH_CDB_58
CAATATTTTGGATTAAGTTTCGGCCGCATTTTCTACAAAATTCAGAAGAGTATAAATTAGAACTTTGGCATTCAGGACAAACCTTTATAACTTCAAAATCGCAAAAAGCACAGTTAGGCTGTCCAAAAGGCGTAAGAGACTTACAAGCAGGACAAATCATGTTGACTTTTACACCGCAAAAGTCGCATCGCAGCACATTATTTTTTATTTCACTTCTGCACCTTGGGCAATACATGGTTTATCCTAATTGAACAAATAACAAGTGATTATAATTTATTATATTATAAATAATTAATTTTTTTTAAATTAGGAATTTAAATGCGTTTTTATAAGCTTGGATAATTCAAGCAATCTCTTACTAATTTCAGATTGAGAAAGGTTCAATTCTTTAGAAATTTCAGACTGGGCACAGTTTTTGACATAACGCAGGTAAAAAATATCCAAAAAACATTTTTGAGGAGCATCTTTATGTATAATACATACAACATCTGCTATTCTTTGAAGCAAATCTTTTTTTATTACAATTTCTTCTACGGTTTCTCTGGGGTCCTCAAAATCAAACGAAACGGAATATTGCGAATTTTCAACACTACTTCCAACAAAAGAAGATGGTTGTGAAACCGATGCTGGAGGATTATTAAATGAAACTTCATTGGTTGAAACATAGCCTTTTGAAGTTTTTCTAACTCTTCCGCTGTCTTTTAAAACTGCAAGAATTGAAGTATTTACAACTTTTGAAAGATAGCTTTCAATTTTTTGCACACTTGAGTTTGAATGGAATATTATATAAGACTTTTGAAATGCTTCATTGCAAAAATCTTCAAACAAATCCTCATTACCGCTATATTTGGCATTTGACTTAACGAATTTCTCTATAAGCTGCCTTTGTTCATCCAATAATAGCACTTGGTTCAACTCTCAAACTTTATACATATATCCTTAATAGTTATAATAGCATAAATTAAAAATTAATGACTAGTGTTAAAGGATAAACGTTCGCTTTTAAAAGTTTATTCATAACCGGATTGTTTTGTCCCAATTCAGCTGAATCAGGAAGTTGTGGGACATTTATGTACTTCAAGGTCGCTTTAATACTTTGTAACACAATCTCATCAACCTGCTGAGATCCGCTAGAGTTCAATACTTCCAGCTTCTTAATATTATTGTCTTTACCAACTTCTATAAGTACTTTTACGCCGTCATTGTAAGCAAATTCAGTCGCATTTAGTAGATCATTTTTCAAATTAATCTGTAGATTTTTACCGGCAATTTGTAAATATTTCGTAAACAATTCACTAGTTGCTATGTACTGAGGAACCTCCCAAGAGATTTTTGTTATAGTAATCGTTGACGGATTTTCATCAAAAACATTAGTCATAGATTTATTTAAGTCTCTTGGTGCTGAGGCTGTTGAACCTTTTGCAAGCTCCATGCCTACAGGAGCTGTTGACTCACCTCCTGCGATAGAGAACTCTCCATTTTCTACTGGCATAGCACCGGTTTGATCTGGCAACATAGGAGACATTGGTTCTTGAACCTGTTCACTTATCGCTTCTGAATCATTTTTCATTTTATTGTTATATGCAATTACTCCAAAGACAGAAGATAGCAACAGACAGCCAACAATTAAAGATGAAGCAATTATCACCTTTTTATCTTTCATAATTGAAAGCCCGTCCGGTTTGTTCACAATGTATTCTATCTGCTCATCAACTTCATCCGGCATCTCTAGATTGTTCGAATTTTTATACAAAAGCTGTAAGTCTTGCTGATCGTTATTTACAGGAGCAGCAGGAATATATTCTTCAAAATCAGACTCTTCGTCATCTTGCGAATACTCTATTTGGACAGTTTCTACTTCCTCTTTATCATCTTCATCATCGCTTATAACTTCAAGATCACCCTCTTCATCATCTTCATCTATATCAGTTAACAAATCGATGTCTTCATTTTCGTCGCTGGTAAGCTGTATGGAATTGTCAAAAGAAGTTACTTCCTCTTCAGACTTGAGTTCATTCCCCGCATTGATGAATTCTTTAAACTCATCCGAGCTTTCAGTCTCATCTTGTAAAAACTCACTCGGTTCAAAAGCGAACGAATCAGATGCTTCAGCTGCAACATCATCTTGTTTTGAAAACTCGATGAAATTATCTTCCGAATCAACTTCCTGTTCAGTATTTTTTGTATCTTCTGCAATATTTGCTGGAAACTCATCGTCTTCTTCATCAGACAATGTAACAAGCTCACCGTCTTCATCTTCTTCAAATGCTTCAGTTTGATAATCTAAGGATGAAGCTTGTTCGACTTCTTCGGACTTCGTTTCTTCAACTATTTCTTCGTAGTCATTTAAATCTTGTGAGAAATCTTCAAGTTCCTCTAACTCAGAAACTTCATTGTGAATATCTTCAGAAAGATCAAACTCTGTTAATTCTTCGTCTTCAATAAATTCCTCTTGCAAGATATCTTCTGATTCAGATGATTCTAGAGCTTCACAATCATGAACTTCCATCTCCTCAAGTTCTACAATAGTTTCATCCAATGTTTTTGACAAGTCAGCCAAAAAATCCGATGTAGATTGCTCATCATCTATTTCACCGTCATGAAGCAAGGCTGATTCAAGTTCATCCTGCTCTTGAAACTCTTTAAAAATATCATCTGCATCTTTAAGAAAATTGAATTCAGGCTCTTCTGATAATTCTTCTACTGTTTCACTTTCAATAGGTTGAATTCCTTGTTCAGTAAGGTTATTCAACTCAAATTCATGATCAGCAATTTCAATATGCTCTTCAAACAAATCATCAATAGAATCCAGGCAATCGCATTTTTCACACACTTCTGCACTCTCATCCTCTGGAAGAAGGGGGATAACACTATCTTCAATAACGATTTTATTCCTTTCTTCTGGGGTAGGAAGCAGCTCAACTTCAAAAGAAGACAGATCACAATATTCACCATTTTTTGCATTTAGGTCAGCCAGTTCATCATGAGGCTCCGATGCTGAACCTGCTACAGTTTCCTTTGTATTTTCTTCTTCAATAAGAAGCGTATCATCTTGTTCTAAATCAAAAATATCATCTTCAATAAGGGTGCTATTTTCATTTCCGATTTCTTCTAAGAAATCCGTGATATCTTCATCTTGTGCTGTCAACTCATGATTTATAGTTGGAGAAAGTGCTTTTACTCCTGATTCAACAACAGCTGCCGCTGATTCAGCAATACTTGCACCCGCTTCAGCAACGGAAGAAGCAGCTTCAACACCAGATATTACAGCATTAACAGAAGATTGAGCACTCGCTGCTGCGGCTGTTCCTGCAATAACCGCTCCAGCTCCTAACACTCCTGCAGCCAGTCCAATCGCAGCACCTCCGTTTTTATCTTTAGGATTTTTTTCAATCATCTTATCAGAAGGATTGTCAAAAAGTTCACCTAAAATATCTTCTTCGTCCAGTTCATCTCCGGTTTCTAATGGGTTGATTTCTATAATCTCTTCTTTGCCGACATATTTTTCAGAATCGACAGCCTGAGCACCAATTATGGAAAGAGTATGGTCCTCAAAAAATTCCGTTCTTAATGACATATTTTTAACAATAGCTTCAAAGTCGTAAAGTTCTACAAAATTAGCTCTACATTCAGGGCAATTCACCAAATGTTTAATGAATGATTTTTTAGAACTGTTGTCTATTTCTTTATCAATGTAGGACAGATAATAATTTTCGAAATCACTATGATCAAATGGAGCAACAATATGGTTTTCAGAACTGATTATATTAATCAAATCCTCAATAGGGCAAAGAGCATCTGAGCTCATCAAATAATAATCGCCTGAATCTAAGGACCTGCTTATTTGCTCTCTTGATACAAAACCTGCAAGCTGTGCTTTTTTTAATTGGGAATCAACTTTTATTCCGACATAAAAATCGGCTAAAATATCATATTTAAAATGAGATTTTGGTACTGAAATAAAATTGTTATCAGAAACTATTCTGACTTCGACCTTCCATCCATTGTAATAAAGATCCGAGATTTCGAATTCTTCGTTTACAGGAGCTATCTTAAACAAATTTTTAGATATATTAACAACTATACCCTGAGTGACAAGATAGTCAGCAAATGTATCCAATGCGACGATAGAGGCGTAAGCTCTCTTTCGTTGAAACTCATTTTCTACAGGTGCAGCGATTATTTTTGCGTACTTAACTGCATCATTTGTAATGACTAACTCATTGTTTATAGGTAATTCCATTTATCCAACTCCTGTGCTATAATTACTCAGAATTATAAAAATTCCAAACTCTCCTATATATGAGAGTGCATCCTTAAATAAAATATTCCAAAATAATTGATTTGTAACATTTTATTTACAAACACCCCAATGAAAGCAATTAAACAATCTTTTCGTTTTTAATAGTGTACGAAAACAAAAGGAGGCATAAATGATTAACGGTGTAAATTTCGGAGCTATTTCAACTGATCCGACTATTAGGTTATCAGATGAAACTATCTCTCAAGCTCATAACAACGCAGCACCAACAGCCCCTTCCACTCCAGCTGCTGCCACAAATGTTCAGGGCGATTCATTTGAGAAAAAAGGCAAAGGCAAAAAAGCTGCAATAGGATTTATAGCTACAGCCGCTGCTGCACTAGCAGGATTGGCATACGCAGTAAAATCTGGCAAGCTTGCAAAAGTTGAACTCGGCGATGAGGCAAAAATTTTAGAAAAAGCTAAAAATATAGCTGCTGATGTAGGCCAAAAAGTATTAGACCTCTCAAAAGCCGCATACGCAAAAGTAAAAGACATTATCCCCAAATTTAAAAAAGGTGCAGAAAAAGCTGCGGAAGCAACAACAGAAGCGGCAACATAATAAAATCTTTTATTAAAAAATAGACTGAGAAATCAGTCTATTTTTTTTGCCTTGGATATGAACCATTAAACCTATAAAAAGTAATATATTGCTGAATTTCTCCTAGAGCGTTACTGACTTTTTCATCATTGCAATGACCCTCAAAATCAATAAAAAACATGTATTCACCAAGATTCTTTTTTGATGGCCTTGAATCTATATACAATAAATTCAGCTGATATTTATCGAACACACTCAAAACTTTATGCAATGCACCTGCAATATTTTTGGTAGAAAAAGAGATACTTGTTTTATCATATCCTGTTGACTCAAGTCTATTTCTGCCAATCAACACAAAACGGGTTTTATTGTCTTTCTCATCATTTATTGACGTATCTAAAATATTAAGATCAAAAAACTTTGCGGCCATTTCATTTGCTATTGCAGCATAAGTATCATCAAGTTGTGAAATTCTTTTAGCCGCAGCACTTGTCGAAGTTTCTTCCAGTATATGTATATTGTCAAATTTTTCGTCAAGATATTTAGCACACTGTGCAAGTGCTTGGGGATGAGAAATTACTGTCTTTACGTCTTCAATATTCTGTCCTCTAGAAAGTAAACAATGCTCAACGGGAAGAACCACTTCTGCCATTATCTTTACATCCGCATCATCTACTCTTATCAGATTGTCTATGGCTTCTCTAACGATTCCTTCTATAGAATTTTCAATAGGAATAACCCCAAAAGAGTTATTGTTTTCGGCAACCGAAGTAAAAACCGACTTAAT
>JAEZLC010000036.1 GCA_023435965.1 Cyanobacteria bacterium OH_CDB_58
CAGTAAATACTACAGGGCAATTTAATGTCGCCTTGGGTTCTAATGCATTGGCTGCAAATACGACTGGTAATAACAATACTGCCCTTGGATACAGAACCTTGATAACCCATTCTACAAGCAATGCCAACACCGCAGTCGGTTCTAATGCTCTTGCTCTAAATACAGCTTCAGGCAGTACGGCTGTTGGTACGAGTGCTATGGCTACCAATTCTTCGGGATTTGCCAATTCCGCATTCGGAAATGAGGCAATGATGAGTATTTCTACTAGTGGTTGGAACACTGCCTTAGGCTTTTCCTCACTCAGAAATGCTACAGCGGGTCAGTTGAATACGGCTGTTGGTGCTTATGCAATGGCAACAGCATCATCAAATAACGGATCAGACAATACAGCGGTTGGTGCTTATACTTTAAATGGTGCAAACACTGGTTCCTGGAATACGGCTATCGGTTCATACGCCTTTAATCTTAATAATGGAGGGGGTTCAACTGTTGCCATAGGACATCGCTCATTGTTCAACAACTCAACGGGAAGCTTTAATGTTGCGGTTGGAAACGGAGCCTTGGAAGTAAACACAACAGGTGGTAGTAGTGTCGCTATTGGATGGCAAGCACTACATTCAAACATTACAGGTAGTGATAACGTTGCTGTCGGCTTGGATTCTTGTACTAATGTAACTTCTGGCAGTAGAAATATATGTTTAGGTACTCGTTCTGGTCCAACTACGGTGGGTGCATATAATGATCAGTTGTTTATTGATACAGTGGCTTCTGATACGCCACTGATAAGAGGGAACTTTAACACAAACACAATTACAATAAACGGAGTTCATTACGTTACGGGTAACAGTTATACTAACGGCTCTACCCTCGTAACTTCAGACAAAAGACTCAAGAACATCCTTGGAGAATATACTTCAGGTATAGAAAAGTTAAATCAGGTCCACACGGTAAAATTTGTATACAAAAATGACAAGCAAAAACGTGTGAGAGCTGGAGTTATTGCTCAAGAACTCCAAAAAATATTCCCGGACTCTGTTCAAAAGGGAGAAAACGGAAACCTATACGTAGATAACAGCGAGATAATTTACTCAATGGTGAATGCTGTTAAAGATATGTATAAAAAAGTTCAAACTCTAATCGCCAAAGTGACAGGTCTTGAGACAAAAGTTACAAAGCTTGAGAAAGAAAATGCTGCTCTAAAAGTTCAGTTAACTGAAATCAATAAGCGGTTGAGTAAATTGGAAAGTAAAAAATAAAAAAGAGGCTTAAAGCCTCTTTTTTATTGAATTTTCAATAAAGCTTTATTGATAGTAATCGAACTCAATATGTCCGATTTTGACTGTATCGCCGTCTTTTATTCCGGCTTCTTTCAGTGCTTCAAAAACGCCCATGTTCATCATGATATTTTGGAATCTGTGAATTTGTTCGTAGTTTCTTGAGTCTGTTACGTTGGCAAGACGAATTATCTTTCCGCCCTCTACCACATAAGATGTTTTATCAACTTTGTATACTCCGTATGCACTGTCGTCATTGTCAAAAGCACCTAAGTCTTCTTCAACTTCCACCTCAAACTGAGGTTTTGGAATCTCTTCAACTTTAGTTATGACAAATTTCATAAACTCATCCAGCTTTTCTTTTGTTGCGGCTGAAATCAAGAAAACATCTTCTGCTAAATCTTTGAATTCTTTGTACAGCTCTGATTGTGTCTCAGAGTCAACCGAGTCTATTTTGTTAAGTGCAACAACCTGATATACGTCTGAGAGTCTTGTCCCGTGTTTTTTTAGTTCATTGTTGATTATTTTATAGTTTTCAACAGGATTTTCTTGGGTTATATCTACAACATGGATTAAGAAACGGCATCTTTCAACGTGTCTTAAGAATTCATGACCTAATCCGACACCTTCTGATGCTCCTGCGATCAATCCGGGGATGTCCGCAACTACGAAACCATCACCGTTTGGCTTTCTTACTACGCCAAGATGCGGAACAAGAGTTGTGAAAGGATAATCCGCTATTTTGGGTTTTGCAGAGCTGATAACGCTTATTAGAGTTGATTTTCCTGCATTTGGCATTCCAAGTAGCCCGATGTCTGCGATTAATTTCAATTCTAATTCTAAATCTCTTTCGATCCCTGCTTCTCCGGGTTCACAAAATTGCGGGGATCTTTTTTGAGAAGTTGCAAAGCGAGCGTTACCTCTTCCTCCTCTTCCGCCTTTTGCTATCAATACTTTTTGTTCAGGCTCTATTAAATCCGCAATTATTTTGTTTGTAGCGAGATCTTTTACTGTTGTTCCAACAGGTACTTTTATGTAAAGGTCTTTCCCGCATTTGCCGTGCTGGCTTTTACCTCTTCCATTTTCGCCTTCTTGGGCTTTGAAAATAGATTGATATTTAAAATCCATCAATGTTGTCATATTTTCTTCAGCTATGAAATAAACGTCGCCGCCTCTTCCTCCGTCGCCACCCGCAGGGCCACCCATGTCAACATATTTTTCTCTTCTCCAGGCTACCATTCCGTTTCCGCCCTTGCCTGAGAGTATTTTTACTTTTGCTTTATCTAAAAACATTGTTACCTTTTCTTCTTAATTAATTTGCACAACCTCGTTGCTTATGCAACAAAGTTGTGCGTGAACTAATTATAATTATAGAATAAACAATTTAAAAACCAAAAAGGTTGAAAAGAAAGACTAATTGTACATCGCCTCTATTTGATGTCTGTATCTTTCATAAACTTCATTTTTTTTGATTTTTGCAGTCATAGTCATTAACCCGTTTTCTGGAGTGAAAGCTTCAGGAACGAAGTCTATGTTTGCAAGTCTTTCGTGGCTTCTAAATGTTTTTCTTTCTTGTATTTTTTCTCTTAGTTCTTTTAGAACTTCGTTTTTAAGGTCATTACAAGCAAGAGGGTTTGAAACGTTAATTTTTCTTTTCGCCGCAAATTCTTTTAATGCATCAACGTCAGGAACAATAAGTGCGCTCAATGCATTTTTATCTTGTCCAGCTAGAACTATTTGTTTAACGAACGGGCTAGACATGCAGCTTTGCTCAATAGCTTCCGGCTCAATGTTTTCGCCATTTGAGAGAACTATAATATCTTTTGCTCTACCTGTTAGAACAAGACAATTATCCTCTGTAAGCCATCCAATATCACCTGTCACGAAGTAACCGTTTGAAAGAAGAACTTTCTTAGAACTTTCAGGTTCTTTGTAGTATCCTTTCATAACTTGCGGTCCTTTTGCCAGTACGATTCCTTTTTGACCTTTCGGAAGAGGATGATATGTCTCTGCATCAACAATCAGAAATTCTGTGTTTGGAAGTGCAGGTCCGGTAGAATATGGTTTGTTGTCATCTTCTCTTCTTACTGCAAGAACAGGAGCTGTCTCTGTAAGCCCGTAGCCTACGTATACTTTTATTCCTACTGAAGAGAAAAAGTCATCAATATGTGCAGCTAACGCACCGCCGCCACTTATTCCTTTTATAAATCTTCCTCCTATCGCCTGATAGAATTTCTGGTAGATTAATTTTTGTCCTAAGTTGTGAACAGGAGTTAGTGCTGAAGAAGTAATCTGACATTTAATTTTTTTAAGCACAGATGCATTTTGGTTGTATATGCAGGTATTGTCTACAATTCTCTTTTCTAAATCGCGTTTTAAAGATGATGATAGGAAGAAGTTGACTATAGACCTAAATGCCGCAGGTTTTTTCTTTATTTCAGTAAACACACCCTCGTAGATTGCTTCCCAAATTCTGGGAACTGCAATCAGGTAATGTGGTCTATGTTTTTGTAAGTCCTTTTTGAAATGTTTTACGTTTGTATAACAGTTTTTTGTACCGATTGAAAGCAAATAATATTCGCATGTTCTTTCGTATGCATGCCAGATTGGAAGGACAACCGTTACAGTTTTTGTCTCTTTAAGGTTTAAGACAGACGGGATAGCTACAAGTTGGCTTGCAAGGTTTTTGTGAGAAAGCATGATTCCTTTTGGCTTCCCTGTTGTGCCTGAACTGTATATTAAAGTCGCAAGGTCTTCTGCGTCAATGTCGACTTTGTTAAATTCTTTTGTTTTTCCAAGCTCTATAATTTGTTCGAAGGTTAAGATTCTGGTATTGAACGATTCAACTTGTTCGATTTTTTCGTTGCCTGTGTAGATTATGAATTTAGTTTCTTTGTTTGAAAGGAAATCCTTAAATTGATTTATGACGCTTTTGCTATCGGTAATCAATGCGATGCTGTCACTTTGTTCGTAGATATATTCTAATTCGTTTATAGGTGCCAATGAGCCCCTTACAGCGTTTACCGCGCCGCATCTTAATATCGCCTGATCTAATATCATCCATTTAGAACTGTTTTCACTGAATTGTGCAAGATGCATGCCTTTTTCTATCCCAAGAGATTGAAGGGCTGCAGATGCATATATTATGTCTTGTTCCATTTGCTTGTAGGTTGTTGTATATCCTGAATAATCATCGGATAAAGCTATGTGGCTTCCGTATTTTTTTGAGCTTTCACTGATAATTTCGTGTATAAGTTTCAAAATTCCTAACTCCTATTTGTCTTATTCTTTTAAGTACATCAAAATTTAAAGTTGCTAAAAAAGCTTTTGAAATGTAAATAAATATTAATTTTTTCTAAACACATTAATTGACGCAGATTGTTTTGTTTTGTTAATTTTCGCCCTTTCTGTCGGGTTTTAATATTTGAATATTTCTTGTTTCAGAAAGTTCCTGTCTGGCACTTTTGATTTTATCTCTGAGTTCTTCGTTAAGACTGTATCCTGAAACGAGCCTGTCTACAAAACCGTGGTTTAGTTTTACGGCTTTATCGAGAGCTCCTACTTCGTCAAGCATATCCTTAATTTCCATAAAATTATAACCGAAGCCGTGCTTCAATTGGTACACAAGAGTTTCTCCTGATGTTGCCTGAATTGGTTCGCCGCCTTGCTCGAAGTATATCTTGAAAATAGATTTTAAATCCTGTATTTCAGACTGCATTACTTGAATTGCCTGCTGAATTCTTAAATATCTTTCAAAAAGGTATTCAATATTGTCTAATTGCTGAATTTGCCATGCATATTTTTGTTCGAATAATTTTTTTAATTTTGGATAAGCTTGAGCAAGACCGATTGTATCAGCCATAGCTCTGTGTCTTGTGCTGTATTCGACTCCAAACTTTTTCATCAGTGCTTCAAGCCCGCAAGAATCCAGGTCCGGATATATTTCTTTGAACATAATCTGAGTGTCGATTCTTTGGTTTGTCAGTGGCTTGTTATAGTGTCTCATGCTCGCTTCATTTAAGAAACTGTAGTCAAAAATAGCGTTGTGAGCGACTATTGGATAGTCTTTTATGAAATCAAGAATTTGAGGTAAAATTTCTTCTTCTTTAGGAGCATCTTTGACCATCTCTTCGTTGATGCCG
>JAEZLC010000073.1 GCA_023435965.1 Cyanobacteria bacterium OH_CDB_58
GACTTGTACGATCATTTTGATGTCGGTAGAGAGCTAGACGTGTATAAAAATGATGAAGAGCTAATAGATAAGATTGATTTTTACATTCAAAATCAAAATTTAGCTCAAGCCATCGCCCGTTCTGGGCGACGAAGTGTAGTAAATAATCATACGTTCAAACAACGTGCAGAGAAAATAGTAAAGATAACTAATTAAATTGGAGTTGAATAAGTGAAAAAATATTTAAAAATTATTGGAATTAATATACTAGTATTGCTATTGTTGCTTTCACTCGTAGAGTTGTATTGCTACAAAGTTCTTGTAGATAAAAATAAAGTCGTATTGGAAGACTTTAATAAGCTATCTGAAGCAAATCACGGTGAAAAAACATACATAAAGTACATGAAAAGTACTGATTTTAATTATGAAAATGAAAAGGCAGGGATGAGAAAACCGGTGCTAAAAGAATCAAAGAAAAAGCCTATTGTGCTCTTCGGATGTTCTTTTACATATGGATATGGCTTGGCAGAAAACCAGATTTTCTCACATAAACTGGCAAACCTAACAAACAGAAGCGTATATAACAGAGCTGTTCCAGGTACAGGTACGGCTTTGATGTATTATCAGCTTAATGATAAGGATTTTAAAAAAGAAATACCTGATGCTGAATATATAATTTATACGTTTATACCTGATCATTTTAACAGATTATTCTTAAACAGAATGACTGATTTTGATCCTCGTTTAATGCTAAGGTATGAGATTAAAAATGGAAAGCTCGAGAGAGTTAAGCCTAAATTCTTGTTGACTGAATCTTTGTTTTCTTCACTTATTATCCACAGTAAAATTGATGAGAATAAAAATAAGGATATCAAGGCTCAGTCGGAATTGTTTAAAAAGATAATGATGGAGTCTTTAAAAGCTTCAAAAGAAAAATATCCGAACTCAAAATTTGTGATTCTTATATACAAGGACAGAACTTGTTTCGAAAATCCTGCTGCTAATGATAGGGTTGAGGAAGTGAAAAAGCTAAGCAAAGAAGGTTTCATTGTTTATGATCTTGACGATATTTTAGGACATAATTTTGCTGCTGATGAATACTACGCGGAAGATAATTATCATCCGTCAGAAAAAGCCTGGGATGAGATTGCTCCGAAAGTCGCCGCAAGGCTAGGGTTATAGTTTTATAGGGTTAAAGTAGTTAAATTAGTAAAAGTAAAATAAAATGTTAAGGAGAAATACAATAATGGAAACTAAAATATTGATAAAGCCGTCTGATAAGATTTTAAATATACCTAAGTACATATTTGCTGAGCTTGCTGAGTGGAAAGAAGAAGCAAAAGCAAAAGGACTTAATTTGATAGATTTAAGTATTGGTAATCCGGATGGAGCTACAGCTAAACCTGTAGTGGATGCTGCAATCGATTCTATTTGTAAACCAGAAAGTCATGGTTATCCCGATTTTAGGGGTAAAAAAGAATTTAGAGATCATATTTCAAAGTGGATGAAAAAAAGATACAACGTAGATATAAATCCTGATACTGAAATTCAAACATTAAGCGGAGCAAAAGAAGGGCTTGCTAATATTGCATTAGCTTTTACAAACCCCGGCGACATTAATATCGTGCCGGATCCATATTATCCTGTTCTCTCCAGAGGAACTTGGATTTCCAGCGGAGAAGTTTTTCACGTTCCTTTAACGGAAGAAAATGATTTCTTGCCGGATTTAGATTCTATACCGGAAGAAGTTGCACAAAAAGCCAAATTATTTTTCATAAATTATCCAAACAACCCTACTGGAGCTACTGCTCCAAAAGAATTTTTGGAAAAGATGGTTGCATTTTGTAAGAAACACAGCATTTTACTTGTCTCTGACTTAGCATATGGCGAAATCTGTTATGATGGTTATCGTCCTACCAGTATTTTTGAGATTGAAGGCGCTAAAGATATTGCTGTAGAGTTCCATTCTTTTTCAAAAACATTCAATATGGCCGGTTGGAGAATTGGTTTTGTTGTTGGCAGAAGAGAATATATTGATGCGATTTATGCTATGAAAACGAACATGGATTATGGTACTGCAACAATTGTTCAAGATGCTGCAATAGAGGCTTTAAGTATGGATTATTCTTATATTCAGCCAACTGTTGATAACTATCAAAGAAGAAGAAATCTTCTTATAGAAAGACTTGCTGATTTTGGCTGGAAAGTCAAAAAAATGGATGCAACAATGTATTTTTGGTTGAAAGTTCCAAAAGGATATACTTCAAAAGAGTTCTGTAAGATGGTGCTTGATAAAACAGGCGTGGTTCTTACTCCCGGGATTGCTTTTGGAAACCATTCAGACGGTTATTTCAGGATTTCTACTGTTCAACCTGATGAAAAAATCATTGAGGCACTTGATAGATTAGAAAAACATGGAATAAAATACGAATAGGTAATATTCAATAAGTAAAAGAGAACAGGCATGAATAAAATACTTGTAATTGATGATGATGAATCTATTAATGAACTTATAAAAATTAACTTAGAACTTGTTGGTTATAAGGTTTTTAGTGCTTTAGACGGCGTCAAGGGTTTTGCTGTTGCTCGTCAGGAGCTTCCTGATGTAATAGTTCTGGACGTTATGATGCCCGAAGTCGACGGATACACGGTAGCAAAAAGAATCAGGGAAAATGAGTCCACAAAAGACATCCCGATTCTTATGCTTACCGCATTAAATATGCTTCAAGACAAGATTAAAGGATTCGACATCGGAATAGATGACTATTTGGTGAAGCCTTTTGAAATTGAAGAGCTTACAGCAAGAATTAAAGCTTTGCTTAAAAGAACAAATCAAATCCCGAAATCACTTGCTACAAAAGAGATATTGACAGTTGGGGATATTACTTTGCTTCCTGAAACATATTCGGTAAAAATTAAGGAAAAAACGGCAAAAATAACACCGATTGAGTTCGAAATTTTAAATCTTCTTGTGCAAAATTACGGCAACATGGTCCCGTCTTCAAAAATTCTTACAGAGATTTGGGGCTATACTCCTGACGATGATGTTGAAACAATCAGGGTTCACATACGTCATATAAGATCAAAGTTGGACAAGATTTCTGACGGAAAAAAATATATTGAAACAATTTATGGAGGAGGCTATCGTTTAATGCCTGAAGGCGTTCAAAAATAGCTTTTATGTAATAATATTTTTATGAACGAAAAGATAATCATACGAGGAGCAAGCCAGCATAATTTAAAAAATGTCAGTCTGGAATTGCCAAAGAATGAACTTATTGTATTTACCGGAGTGAGCGGTTCGGGCAAGAGTTCTCTTGCGTTCGACACTATTTTTGCAGAAGGGCAAAGACGATATATAGAAAGTCTTTCAACTTATGCAAGACAATTCTTGGGCCAAATGGACAAGCCTAATGTAGAAAGCATTGAAGGGCTTTCTCCAGCTATTTCCATTGATCAAAAGTCTACCAGTAACAACCCACGATCAACCGTTGGTACTGTCACAGAAATACATGATTATCTGAGGCTTCTTTATGCCAGAATAGGTGTTCCGCATTGTCCTGAGTGCGGAAGCGTTATAAAACCACAGTCTATAGACGAAATTGTTGATAAGATCATGAAGCTTAAAGAAGGGACTAAAATCCAAATCATAGCACCTGTTGTAAGGGGCAAAAAAGGTGAGTATGCCTCTTTGATAGAAGAATTAAGACAAGAGGGTTTTGTAAGGCTACGCATAGATGGAGAAGTAATCAACATTGATGAATCCGATGTCGAGCTTAAAAAAAATATAAAACATACAATTGAAATAGTAATCGACAGAATCGTAGTAAAAGAAAGTGCAAAGTCTAGAATTGCAGACAGCAGCCAAATTGCTCTTCATAAAGCAAATGGCCTTATGGTTGTTGACGTTATCGGAGAGAAAGAACTTATCTTTAGCGAAAAGCTGGCTTGCCCCAGCTGTAATTTGAGTTTTGACGAGCTTGCACCAAGAATATTCAGTTTTAACAGTCCTTATGGTGCTTGTCCTACTTGTTCTGGAATTGGTGCCCATTTTGAAATTAATCCTGATTTAATTGTTCCTGACAGAACAAAGTCATTGAGAGAAGGAGCAATATATCCTTGGGCTAGAACAGGAAATTCATATTATCAGGAGATATTATCATCAGTTGCAAAACATTATAAGATTGATATGGATTTACCTTTTGAGCAGTTGCCTCAAGAGCATCAGGATATAATTCTTCATGGCAGTGGCAAAACCAAAATAAAACTGAATTATCAGAGCTTTGGCGGTTCCGAGTGGGTAGTTAATAACAGGGTTTTTACAGGCGTAATTCCATACTACATGAAAAAGTATAATGAAACCAACTCAGAAGAAATAAGGGACGATATTCAAAAATACATGTCTTCAATCCCTTGTGCCGACTGCCATGGATCCAGGTTAAAACCTTTTTCGCTGGCCGTAACGGTACGGGATAAAAATATAGACGAAGTTTCAAAGATGTCCATTTCGGCAGCCTTTGAGTTCTTTTCTAATCTGTATTTGGAATTATCAGATTATGAAATGACCATAGCAAAACAGATTTTAGAAGAAATTCGCTCAAGACTTAAATTCATGTTGGATGTAGGGCTGGGATATCTTGATTTGGCAAGGATGGCAGGAACATTGTCTGGAGGAGAAGCCCAGAGGATAAGGCTAGCAACTCAGATAGGCAGCGGTCTTTCCGGCGTGCTATATGTCTTAGATGAACCATCAATCGGTTTGCATCAGCTAAATAATGATATGCTTATAAAAACATTGCTAAGACTCAGAAACTTAGGCAATACTCTAATAGTAGTCGAACACGATGAAGATACAATACGACATGCCGATTATGTTGTAGATATTGGGCCTAACGCCGGTGTTAACGGAGGTCATATAGTTGCTGAGGGTACTCTTGATGACATTATGACAAGTGAAGAGTCATTAACAGGCCAATATTTAAGTGGAAGAAAAAAAATACCTGTACCAAAGAAAAGAAGAGACGGCAATGGAAATTATCTTCAGGTATTTGATGCCAAGTTAAACAATCTAAAAAATCTCGATTTAGATATTCCGATGGGGAAAATAGTTGCACTCACAGGTGTTAGCGGTTCTGGTAAGTCTACGCTTATGCAGGATTTGATTTACGAATATGCATTACATAAGTTGAGAGGTAATAAGCCTAAACCCCAAGGTGTTAAAGAGATAAAAGGATTTGAATATATAGATAAAGTTATTGATATTGACCAATCGCCAATAGGAAGAACTCCTCGTTCAAACCCTGCCACATACACAGATGTCTTTACTCATATTAGAGAGCTTTTTTCTCGAACAACAGAGGCAAAGGTAAGGGGATATAAGCAGGGTCGATTCAGCTTCAATGTCAAAGGTGGCAGATGCGAAGCCTGCAAAGGTGACGGCGTAATAAAAATTGAAATGAACTTCCTTTCAGATGTGTTTGTAAAGTGCGACGTTTGCAAAGGAAAACGCTATAATAGAGAGACTCTTGAAGTAAAGTATAAAGGCAAGGACATTTCCGATGTTTTGGATATGAGTGTCGCTGAAGCATTAGAGTTTTTTGAAAATATACCTAAAATTAAAAACAGGTTACAAACATTATATGACGTAGGTTTGGATTATATAAAGCTGGGTCAAAGTGCTACAACTTTATCCGGAGGAGAAGCTCAAAGAATAAAGCTTTCAGCTGAGTTGAACAAAAAAGCCACAGGGAAAACACTATACCTGCTAGACGAACCTACTGTCGGCTTGCATTGGTATGACTTGGATAAGCTTATAAAAATCCTCAACAAACTTGCAGATAACGGGAATACTATTTTAATTATCGAACATAATTTGGATTTGATAAAAACGGCTGATTATATTATAGATTTAGGACCAGAAGGTGGCGACAAAGGTGGATATATAGTTGCAACAGGAACTCCAGAAAAAGTTTCTGAAAACGAACTCTCATACACCGGTCAGTATTTGAAAAAAATGCTTTGATTAATAAAAATAAATAATTGAAGAGTTTTTTTTATAAAAAACGCAACTTTTGATTTGTTTATACTTTATGCCAGTATTAATAACAAGCTGGTAAAATATGATCAATGTAAACTTTAGCCCTGTTAAAGCCGTCAAATATCCTTTGAATTCAGATAAAATCAGTGTTTCACCTCCAATTAATAACACGGTAATGAAACCAAGTAGTGTACCCTTTAAAGGCGATATTAATTTTGTACTGATTAATAAATGTGCTCAAAAATTACCTATTGATGTCGAATTCAAGCATATCTCAAACGTATTGGAAACTTTAGGCGTATCAGAGCTCGAATTGGGAAATAATATCGAGCTGGCAAGGCTTCTTAAAAGTGCGATGTGTAGATTGAAAAGGCTAGGCTTTGACATCCCAACAAGAATTAAGTGTGATTCAAAATATTTTGAAAATAATCCTTTCATCCAAAAACATACTAAAAATGTAATTGATAAAAATCATAATTTTATAAATGTTACAGTTCCTGCTTATGCTGATTGGGACGGAATACACGAACCCACATTGTTCTTTAATCCAAAGCATAACTGGCATAGGGGAAATGGAATTGCTTCAAAAATAAATGACCAAAGGCACGCAATCTGGCATGAAACAGGGCATTATTTGCATATGAAAAATCATAAACATAATCCATACGCTTTTCAAATTCTTACCAATACAAAGCTTGATAATTACCAAAAGGAGATTGTTCGAAAAGCTATAGGGTCATATGGTGCCGACGAATCTATCGCTGAAACAATCGCTGAAACTTTTTCTAGGCTTGTTTCAGGTGAATCGTACAATAGCCTCCATCCTGAGATATTTCATATCTATACAAAATTCAACGGTCCGATGCCAAAAGTTAAAAGGTAAAAGTTCTATCTTTTCTTTATTAATGCATATTTGCGGCCGACATCAATAGTTTTGTATTTAAAACTTTTATCCAATTCTTCCATATTTTTTATTTTTACAACTATGTAAGCGTTAGGATTCTTTGATGTGTATTCATTAAGCCATTTAATATCATTTTCGGTTTGAAAATCTACAAATCCATCATAGTAATAAATTGCACTGTATCTTCTGCCAAAGTCGTACGTTGCAATCTTAGCTTTTTCAGTTTTTGCCTTCAGAGCATATTTGATAAGATCGTTTTCTCCGAAGCTGCACATGAAATTAAAGACAGATGATGCGCATATAATCATTATTCCTACCATTAGTGCTATGTTACTTATAAAGGTAAGCATTCTTTGTTTCAGGATTACGGCGAATATTCCAGTGAGAGGAATTGCAAATAATACGAAAATTGCAGCAGATCTGAACGAATTCAAGCTTGCCAATAGTTCTGGTGATTTTATGAAGAACGGTGCAAAAATGGCTGCTACAGCTGCTATTACAAAAATTGAGTTTAATATTACAGTTGAGACTAATATTTTTTTGTTATGTTTTCCTTCGTAAACGTACTCATACCAATAATATCCTAACAATAACGAAGCAGGAGCAACTGCCGGTAATATGTATGTTGGAAGTTTAGTGCTTGCTGAGCTGAAAAATAAGAATGTAACCAAGAAAAAGATTACATTTAATGTTAGGAATTTTCTTTGGTTGCTTAAATCATTCCATTTATGCTGAAGCTCAGTTATCTTAGTATTTTTAAAATAACTTTTTACGTCAAAGAAAAAGTCTTTTATGGTGTCTATTATCATAGAAATAAATGTAAGAGTCCAAGGAAGGAAACCTACTAGGAATACCGGAATAAAAAAGAACCATGGCTCTTTCCTTCCCAAATCTTTCGAGTCAACAAACCTTGATAAATGGTGTTTTATTACATATTCATTAAAAAATAAATCTCCGTGAGTATTAATCATTGCTATGTGCCATGGAAGAGTTATAAGCAAAAATAAAATAATTCCCGGCAATAGATATAGCGGTTTAAAAATTTCTTTTACCTTGCCAGCTATAAGATATGAAATAAATAGTGTGCCAAACGGTATTACAATACCGGGGATGCCTTTTGCAAGAACTGCTAGAGCTGAGAAGGTATAGAATCCCCACCACCAGAACTTTGTGTGTTTAGCCTCTGAAAAGAATGTCATAAATCCAGAGAAAACAGATAAGACTATCATTATCGAAAGCAGCATATCAAGT
>JAEZLC010000108.1 GCA_023435965.1 Cyanobacteria bacterium OH_CDB_58
CTCGTTATCGTGTGTTCCAACCATTACCCAGGTTCTTTCTGTGACATTTGAACCTCTGTAAGGATGTTCAGGTTTCTCAGGAACAACAAATTGAGTTAGCCTCATACCTTGAAGATCGTACTCTTTCATAACGCTTTCAACAGGCAAAGTGAGCGTACCAAGATCTTCACAAACTATAGCATCTTTGTCCAGTCCCATTTCTTTTGCTGCACCGATTACGATTTTTTCTACCAATGCACCATATCTATAAATCTGTTCTTTTGTAAGTTTTTTAATTCTTTTTTCTTTATCAGCTTCCACTTCATGGTTTAAATCACCTAAAGTCGCCACGGCAAATCTTGAAAGTTCAGGATGTTCAGGAGATGAGAATAATCTGCCGGCACCTTCTTCAATTTTGGGCTTTCTGCCTGCCTTATAAACCCAAGGATCAATTAAGCCTACGATATGATCTATTCTTACTCCGCCCGGATTTTCTCTGAACATTTTTTTGTATAGCTCTTTCATAAGAAGACCGGCTTCACCCAAGGAACCATCCTGATTAAACAATTTCTCAGGATTAACAACAGGGAAACCCCATGCCTGACCATCTTCTGAAAAATAATCAGGAGGACATCCAAGCATCCAGCCATCCAAGAATAGTGATTGGTAAGCCCAAATATCTCTATCTGAAAAAGCAACCTGTCTGTCAGCTATCATTTTAAGGTCTTTTGAAGCAGCGTATTTCTTTGCGTCTTCGTTTTGAACAGAAATCACAAACTGACAAAACGAATAAAATTCAATTGTATCTGCATATTTTTTTTCAATTTCTTCTTTTCTTGCTGCAAAGATTTTTGCTTCTTCATCATTTTTTGGATTCAAAAGTCTCTTATCAACATCATTAGACCAGTTAGGCCAATAATCATTAGAATTTTCTATCGTCAACGCTTCATATAAAGCATCATTGTTTAACCAAAACCCGTTCTCTTTTTTAAACTTGACGAAAGCAGAAACTAATTTTTTAGGATTAGCTTTTTTAAAATTGTCAAACGCTTCTTTCAACGCTTCTTCTTGAACTGAATAAATATATGAATATGCAGTTCTATTAACCTCTTTATTAGGATTGTTGTCTACAACCTTTCTGAAAGTTTCTTCTGAAAGAATGTTGTTCCATTCTTTCGTCGTAAGCTGTTCTAAATCAATGAATAAAGGATTATTAGAGAAAATAGTACCTGTATATGGAGAAGAGTCTATACCTTTTGTTTTTCCGCTCGGACCAACCTGAACAGCATTAAAAACACCACTTAAAAAATCAAATAAATTTCTGGCCGCACAAGAGTTTGTAGTGCCAAATCCAGTGTTGTTTCCCTCTATTGATGGAAAGCTATTTGCATGTGCAATAAAAGCCATATGTTTTTTACCCAAAACTTTTAAAGCTTTGCCTATAACTTTTTTTGATTCATTAGTAAAACAAACTTCTTTTCTCTCTTTACAGCTCACCACTACTCATTTCCTTATTAATCTAATATCTTAAAGCAATTGTACCATTTACTTGAGTTTTTTTATACCCACGAATTTTTTAACGTAAAAGATTTTTACAATTAATCAAGAGCTCCTGTGTCAAGCAATTTCTTAACGTCAGCGACTATTGTTTTATGAATTTCTTTAGGAGAAAGAGTTCCGTCAATAGTAATAAAACCGTGTTTTTTCACCATTTTTTGATATTCCTCAAGGCATTTTCCTTGATATATTTGAAAACTTTTATAAAAATCAGAGCTCAAACCGATGTCTCGTCCTGATTCCCAATAATCTAATCCCGTAGTGCCGATGATGCGTTTCAATAGAATTTCAACAGGCACATTAAGATAAAAAACCAAATCAGGTTTGGGTGCGTAACTATATAGCTTTTCTAGCCATTCAAGATTATGCCCTCTTACAACATCTCTTGCATAAGCAGTATAAGTATAGCGATCCAAAAGGACAACAAAACCCGCCTTAAGTGCAGGAAGAATAGTTGTTTCCAGCCTGTCTGCGAAGTCTGCTGCATATAACAAGCTGAAGGTTGTAGCATTTAGAAGATTTCTTTCTTTGGCATCATCGATCGCATCTGCGATGAACCTTGAGGTTTTCCATTCACTTACCATCGCACCGTAAGACTGATCTTCTATCCATCTTTTAAGCATATTAATCTGGGTAGATTTTCCAGAACCATCAGTCCCTTCAATTACTACCAGCAAACCTTTGTATCCGTGAGGTGATTGGTAAGTTGTCATTTATAGATTAATCCCCTTTTTTGCCAATACTTTTTTTACTTCTTCCCTAAATACAATTTGTTTTGCGTGGATTGATTCCTTTGCATCTATCTCTAGAATGCCATACTCATCTACCATTTTTATGTATTCGTCATTTACCCTTTTTTGAAATATTTTATAACTTTCATAAGGATCATTGCTCAACTTCAAATCCATACCTGCTTCATAAAACTTTGGGGCACGATTAGAACAAATTCTCTCTAAGGAAACATCAACCGGGACATGAAAATATGCCGCCAAATCAGGCTGAACAGCAAATCCGTACATATGCCTAACCCAATCAGGATCAACGCCGCGAGCAACATCTCTTGCAAAAGCCGTATAAACGTAGCGATCTGCGAGAACTATAAACCCGGCCTTCAATGCTGGTATAATTACCTGCTCAAGCCTATCCGCAAAATCTACAGCATGCAACAAGCTAAAAGTTCTGGGGCTTAGAAGATTTTTTTTCTTAGCCATTTTTGTAGTTTGAGAAATCAAATCAGACGAGTTCCATTCAGTAAAAATCACATCCTGCTTGAGTGACCTTAACCAATCCCTGAGAATGACGAGTTGCGTTGACTTTCCGGAACCATCTATTCCTTCAACACAAATTAGCGTCCCTTTTAAATTATGCGGCTGAGAAAATCTCAATTTATAAATCCTCGTTTAAGTTTCTATCTAGTATTACATATTTTATCTGCACAAGCAACCCAAACTTAGATATATTAGCCACTTAGACAGATTTTAACTTTTAAAACGAATGCTGTAGAAGAAGAAAAACAAAGCAAAAAAAAACCGACTGAAGCCGGTTAAGTCTACCACATATTAGAGAGAGGAATTAGAGAGAGAGAATTTATAAATCTTTTTTGAATTCCTACTTATCATGTTCCACGTTTTAAGTTCTTTTAACACATGTTTCAAACTTGATTTACAATTCGTTACAAAAAGCAAATTACAAACAGAAAAAGACCAAGAAAAGCATCCTGGTCTTTTATGTTTTTATGAATATACCTATTTATTGACTAACTGCGTTTTGTGTAAACAAGCAATAACATTGTTCACTACCGTTCTTTGCTCATCTTCCGTAAGCTCTGGGAACATCGGAAGGGACATTACTAATGTTGTATTCTCTTCTGTTCTTGGCAAAGATCCTTCTTTTTGAGGAAGATGACTGTGAACCTTCTGAAGATGCAATGGAACCGGATAATAAATCATAGCGCCTATTCCCGCCTCTTGTAAAAGCTTGTGAACTTCATCCCTATTTGGAACCTTAATAGTATATTGGTGATAAACACAATATGTGTTATCTAATTCTTTTGGAGTCTGCACTTCAGGATATTTTGCAAAAAGTTCATTATATCTATATGCATTTTCTCTTCTTTTTGCATTCCACTCTGCTATGTGTTTCATTTTAATTCTTAAAATCGCTGCCTGTATTTCATCAAGCCTGCTGTTAACGCCGATTTCATCGTGATAATAACGAACCGCACCACCGTGATTTCTCAAAGCAATAACTCTGTCTTTAATATAATTGCTGTTTGTTGTGAGCATTCCGCCATCACCCATCGCACCAAGGTTTTTTGTCGGGAAGAAACTGAAACATCCTGCATCACCGAACGAACCTACCATTTTGCCTTTGAATGTAGCACCTATAGCCTGGCAACAATCTTCGATAACAAACAAATTATGACGCTTTGCAACGTCCATAATGACATCCATATCACAAGGCTGACCATATAAGTGGACAGGAATAATCGCTTTTGTTTTTGGAGTAATAGCTTTTTCTATCTCCTTAACATCTATATTAAAAGTATCCTTGTCAATATCAACAAAAACAGGCTTAGCGCCAACGATACCGATCGCTTCTGTCGTTGCAACAAAGGTAAAAGCCACAGTGATAACTTCATCACCGGCACCTATATCTAAAGCTCTTAACGCCAAATGTAAGGCATCTGTTCCAGAATTTAGTGCAATAGAATTTTTTACACCGACAAACTCAGAAAACTCTTCTTCCAAAGCTTTATTATGTTTACCCAAAATATATGAACCGGATTTTAGAACCTCTAAAACCTCTGTTTCAATTTCTTTACCGATTTGTGCATATTGTCTTTTTAAATCAAGAATAGGTATCATGCTCTTCTCCTCTTATTTCTCCATAACACAAGTTTAGCATAACAACCCTATGCCTTTATAAAATCTTTATAATGAAATAAGGGATTTTAACCCTCTTTATAAGACTATTGAACAGAAGCTGTTTCTTTTGACACACAGGCGGAAATAGCATCCATAAGTCTTGCAACTTCAACGATTTCGATATCATAGCCGGATTGAAGCTGCTTACTCTGTTTTGGAACTATAACTTTTTTAAAACCAAGTTTCTGAGCTTCCATAATCCTTTTTTCTATATTATTTACGGTTCTGATTTCTCCTGACAGCCCAATTTCCCCAACAATAACCGTATCGGGACTAACAACTACATCTCTTGCACAAGTAGCTACCGCTAGTGCTATTCCTAAATCGGCGGCAGGTTCATCGATTTCGATACCTCCGATTATATTCACATAAACATCGTGCTTGCTAAGATTTAGCCCGATTCTCTTTTCTAAAACAGCCAGGATTTGCAGAAGTCTATTGTATTCAACACCTGTAGAAACTCTTCTTGGAGAAGCATAAGATGTTGTCCCGACCAATGCTTGTATTTCGACCAAAAGAGCTCTTGTTCCTTCATTTGTGGCAATTATCACACTGCCCGGCATAATATTTTTTGTTCTGTCATTTAAAAACAATTCGCTTGGATTTGTGACCTCAACAAGTCCGGACTCTGCCATATTAAAGACTCCGACTTCATTTGTGCTCCCAAATCTGTTTTTGTTACACCTTAAAAGCCTGTATGACTTGTATCTGTCACCCTCAAAATATACAACGGTATCAACCATATGCTCTAAAACCTTCGGTCCGGCTATATTTCCGTCTTTTGTAACATGCCCTATTATTACCACGGTGATATTTCTTGTTTTAGCAATTTCCATTAATGCATTTGTGCACTCCCTTATTTGAGAAACACTTCCTGCACTGCTGGTGATATTTTGAGTGTATATCGCCTGAATACTATCTATTACCAACACTTCCGGCTTTATTTCGTCAATCTGATTTTTAATATTTTCAAAATTTGTCTGAGAATAAACATAAAGCAAGTCAGAATTGACATCTAACCTCTGTGCCCTCAGCTTAATTTGAGAGCTGGACTCTTCAGCACATACGTATAACAGTTTTTTGTTACTGTTACAAATAGCTCTGCTTGTTTGCAAAATCAATGTTGATTTACCGATCCCGGGATCTCCTGCCAACAAAACCATGGAACCTTGAACCAGGCCACCACCCAAAACCATATCAAACTCGTCAAAGCCTGTGGAAAACCTTATGGCGTTTGTTATTTCTATCTCGTTTATCAAGCAAGGCTGAACATCATCTTTTACGGTCGGCCCTGCAAAAGTTTTTCTGCCGCTCTCGACCTCTTCAACGAAGCTCGACCAACTGTTACACTCAGGACATTTACCTAAAGGCTTGGGAGTTTCATATCCGCAATTTTGACATATCCATTTTGTTTTAATCTTTGCCATTAAAATTTTCCAACTCAAATATTAAAACGATTATATCATCTCTTTTCTTTTTTCTCTCAGTGAATATGATTTGTCCACTCCGAGAACTGTTTTCACAACAAAATGAGCCATCAAGACTAGAAAAGAATTAACCTTATTC
>JAEZLC010000145.1 GCA_023435965.1 Cyanobacteria bacterium OH_CDB_58
ATGTTGACCCATATCAATGTAAAGAGCCCTTGAGAAATTCGTGGAGCTTCTTTTAATTCATCAAAGACACTATCTGTTTCAAAAAGAAATCTATATATGTTATTTAAGTAAGCTTCCATTATTACTCCCATAAATACAAAGGTCTCTTACTGAGCTGAACACTAGTCGGAACTAGTGAATTAATTGCTGATTGATGATTAAAAATATTTTCACTCACTCCGAAAAATATATCATTAAATGTAGTCGATTTTGTGTATGGAACCAATACTACATCAGTTTTTGTTCCAAACTTTTCATTTACCATTGTCTTTATAGTATTTTGCGCATCTGTAAGATCACCTATAGAGTCAATTAATCCTAATTTTTGAGCTTGCAAGCCAGTAAAAATACGGCCATCAGCATGCGTTTTTAAAACAGAATAATTCAAAGGAGTTTTTTTAGCAGTATATTTGTCATTTCTATCAATTCTCCCTTTTCTTATGGCAGTTAAAAACTGATTATATGAGTCATCTACTATACTTTGCAATATTCTTCTTTCTTCACGAGACATAGCTCTATATCCAGAACCTATATCTTTGTACTTGCCGCTTTTTATGACGTTTGGAGAGACAAGCAACTTTTGCGACAATAGTTGATGAATATCCATTGTTGAAAATATAACTCCAATACTTCCAGTCAACGTCCCTTCTAATGCAAAAATCCTGTCTGCCGCAGAAGCAATATAATAGCCTCCGCTTGCTGCCAAATCTTCCATCGAAACAACAACTGGCTTAGTTTTTCTTATCCTGATTATTTCATTGTAAATACTCTGCGACATAGCAACGGTTCCGCCGGGTGAATTAATTTTAATAATTATTCCCTTGATTTCCGAATCTTTACCGGCTAATTTTAAAGACTTTAAGGCATTTTGAGCATTAAACTCATTAGAAAAAGCAGATGTTTTATTATTGGAATCGATAACCCCATCAATAGTTATAACAGCTATTTTGCTTGCTGATGTCATTATTACAGACTTAACTTTTTTTGTACTTTTATCATTGTAATATGTCAGGTTTTTGTTTGAGTTAACCAAACCAACAAGCAAACAAAAAATACAAAGTATAACAATTGATAATGATATATAGTTTTTCTTCATTTTAACCTTCATTACTTATATAATTTGAGTGAATTTTCTAATGCAGTAAGCATTGCAGTCTTATAAGCCTCACATCTCTCTTGAGTACCTGCTTCAAATCGAAGAGTAAATACAGGCTCTGTGTTACTTTGCCTTATTAGGGCAAAGCCGTCTTCAAATACTATTCTCAAACCATCCAAAGTGATTATTCCTTTTATCTTCTGAGGGAAAATATTTTCTCCACCTTCAATCTTTTTCTTTAAATCACTCAGTACTTGAGACTTTAGTTCATTTGGACAATGAAATCTTACTTCGCTTGATGTACAGACCTTACAGAATGGCTCCAATAAGTTTTCGAGTCTGAATTGCGAGTTATTTCTCTTGTTTTTTGCCACAATCTCAATTATTCTGCAACCAGCATATACAGCATCATCAAAGCCATAATATCTGTCTTTAAAGAACATGTGGCCGCTCATTTCTCCTGCTAAAATTGCTTTAGTTTCTTTCATCTTATCTTTTATATAACCGTGCCCAGTTTTACACATAACGGCATTAGCACCATTTTGTTCAATGGTATCATATAGTACCTGAGAACATTTAACCTCCGACACCACGGTAGGTTTTTCTCCCCTTTTTACCAGGTCCGAAACAACGTCTAATGCATAAACCAGCAATAATTTATCGCCTGTCAAATAATCACCTGATGAGTCAACTACACCGATTCTGTCAGAATCCCCATCAAAAGCAATCCCTAAGTCTGCAGATTCTTCGACTACTTTAGCCTTAATAGCATCTAATGTTTTTTCGTCACTTGGATTTGGATGGTGGTTAGGAAAGTTCCCGTCTGGCTCTGAAAATAGCTCAACTACTTCACAACCTAATTCTCTATATAATTTTGGAGCTACAACTCCACCTGTTGCGTTGGCACTATCGACCACTACTTTTATTCCAGCACCTATATTCGGAAAATTCTTGCTAATATTTTCTATATAAGCTGGAATAATATCATAATTTTTGACTATACCATGCCTTGGAGCAACCTCATCACAGGCGATTTGCTCTATTGTAAGATCTTTGATTTTCTTAATTTCATTTTCTGTTATTGATGCTCTGTTGTAAGTCATTTTAAGACCATTATATTCGCTTGGATTATGGCTTGCAGTAACTATTAAAGAGCCTAAAACACTGCAACCGTTGGTTACATTTTCAGGAATTCCAGAAAATTCAGAAAAATAGCCGATTGGAGTTGGCGCTAAACCAAGATTTACAACATTTGCTCCCATATGAGTAACACCTTTTATCAGTGATTTAGTCAAAGAAGGAGAGTGTAGTCTCGCATCCATAACGACTGTTATCCAGATGTTTTTTGTATCTACTCCTGAATTTTCTTGAACATACTTAACATATGCTTTTCCAACATAATAATAAAGTTCTTCAGTAATATCCTCTGAATAAATACCTCTGATATCATTTTTACCGAATGCGGTGAATTTATGTTCTACTGTCATTGTCTCTCCTTGTACAAAATTATTTAAATGTATATACTTATTATTATTATAAAAAAGACACTAATTAAAAGCAAAATAATGAAGAAATTTATAAATATTATAAAAAATTACAGTGAAGAGTTATCAGCTTATAGTCTAACTCTACCAAGCATTATAGGGTGTATAATCTTTATCATACTACCTATTGCCGCCTCATTTACATTAAGCTTTACTCAATGGAATTTATTATCAGCCCCGAAGTTCATAGGACTAGATAACTACATCGAACTTTTTACAAGCTATGAGTTTTGGCTTATTTTCAAAAACACTATCATATTTGCATTAGCTACAACAGTGCTAGGGACGGCTATTCCTCTTATTCTAGCTTACATAATAAGTAACAAGGTTGCAGGGAGCGAGTTTTTTAAAACGGCATACTTTCTTCCTTTTGTTACCCCAATGATTGTAATAGCAATGGTTTGGGAATGGATTTTTGATCCAAACTTTGGACTCTTAAATTTTCTCCTAAAATCAAACATTCCCTGGCTTTACGACACGTCTACAGCAATGACTGCAATAATTCTAGTTTCTTCATGGAAACTTATAGGATACAACATGGTAATTTTTCTATCAGCCTTTTCTACCCTAAATCAACAAGTTTTAGAATCAGCAAAAATTGATGGGGCAGGAACTTTCTCAACATTTTTCAGGATAATAATCCCTCTTTTGAGTCCTACAATATTTTTTGTAGTAATAATTACAACGATATCTTCTTTTCAGGTTTTTGACCTGATATATCTTATGACTCAAGGTGGGCCGGAAAATTCTACCAATGTTCTGGTATATTGGCTCTATAAAAATGCCTTTGAATTCTTTAACGTTGGCAAATCTTCAGCAATAGCCTACATATTATTTTTATTTATATCTATACTAACCATAGTCCAATGGAGAATCAGAAAAAAATGGGTATACAACGAATAGCTATTAAGCCAGTTTGTTTAATTCTTTTCCGATTTTAGGATCATCGAATAACAAATCTATTCCTTCTTTAATTTGTTTAGAAGAAGCTGTTATTTCAGGAGTGAACAAAAGTCTGAAAGCTTTCGCGAATTTATTAACTAAAGCAGTTAACGGATCTGAACTAAAAGCATCAGCTCTTGTTGCATTTATTTGTGATACTCCATAATTAGAACCGTATTCAGGATAAGGTACTACTGATCCTTTAAATGTTGGTGTATAATTACTAAGTATTTGGTTGACTTTCATTTTTCTTTTCCTTTGTTTTAACTAAAGTGTTTTAACTACACTTTATTTATACTTTTATTATTAATCACATTTGTTTTTTTGTCAACCCCTCCATTTAATCATTTTTGCAATTTGTTAAAACTACTGTTATTATTAAGCAAAACGATAAAGTGCACACAGTACACTTTATGCAGAAAAAACAAATTAATCAGTAAGGTAATAAAAAAATAACTAGTTGGCTAATTGTATTAACGATATATATGCTGTTATATATTATTAAAATCTTTTTCATACTTCCAACTATTCTTAATTCCAGACAGCAAGGGCATTTATGCCC
>JAEZLC010000155.1 GCA_023435965.1 Cyanobacteria bacterium OH_CDB_58
TTAAGCTGTCAACCTTATATTTTTTGAAGTTTATCTCTGTAGTCATATAAACAACATGTTGGATATCTTTTCGCTGTTGTCCAACTATTGTTCGAAAAGCGATATGATTTAGTAAACTCCAGTTACCGTTCATTGACACCCCATTATTAATATTCCTCTTCAGTTCAAGTATCATCGCATTATCATAAATTCGTCCATCTTCCTTGATATATCCTTCAACAATCCATCCTTTTTCTTTATCTAAATCTAGTTCTATTTTACAACCCTTAAATTCAGAATCCTGCACTAAAAAAGGATCTTGTTTCATATTATTGTGAAGTTCACTTATCATTTTGTCTTTTATATTAATAACCTCATAATTAAGCATTCTATATACTGTTTCAAGTATAGTTGTTTTACCTGTACCATTCTCACCTATGAGGACAGTTATTCCATCGTTAAAGTCAATACAGAAGTCATTAAGCCCTTTAAACTTTTCAACCTGTAAAGTTTTTAGTCTCACTTACTACTCCTCCTTTATCCTCTTCAATATTATCATCGTGTTCTTATAACTTACAGTAGTCGCCAATTATCTCTATTATTTAATAGACTTTTGTTAACAAAATAGATATCATCATCTACAATCTATTTATAATCATCTACACCTATGTTTCAACAAACAACTCTCCATGTTTTCAATAAAAAGCTCGTTAATTCTTTTAAAATTTTCCATTACTATTATAGCACAAAAGTATTTGGCTATCCTATTACTTTGTATTTTTAGTTCAATTCATACCTAACATCATTTTGTAGCTCATTTAGTGTAGTTTCCAATTACAGCGTTTAGAAATCTTAAAGCGTACCGTTCAAAGTTACTTCAACTACCTCTAAGTTGTATATGCATTATAGAGTATCAAGTCTTTTAAAGGCTTTTGTTGAATCATAAGACAATATCACTATCCAAACTGTAACTCTATAATCCGATAAAACCCAAACTATAGTTTTTGCCCATTGAACATACATTAAAAAAACAAGTCTGTTCCAGAATAGAACGAACCTGTTTTAATATAATCTACTTTTGTTTTGGAAGATTGATCTATATATTATTTCATACAACTTTTTCTTAAGATTCATTTGACTCTTTATCTATATTCTTCGAAGTATCACCATCTGTATCTAGATATTTCCACTCTATAGAATATTCTTTTCCCACTGCTTTTCCAATATTTTTTATATATTCCTCTAATAATATCTGAGCCCTTTGTTGAGCACTCGCTAACAGTGCTGTATCTTTCGATGCTGCCAAAACCATATTTTCCTGTGCTTCTTCGAAAGCTTTTGTTTCGTCTTCACCCCTAATTTTCGCAGAATCTTTTTCTACAATAAAAGACTCTTTATTAAGCGATTGCGGGTCCACTTTTTTATCAAGCACTCTTGCTTTAGGAACTGTTATCGCAACAGCATCATCTTTTACTTCAATAGCTACTAAAGACGCATCTATACCTAATTTTACAATTCCACTATATTCAATCCAGAAATGTCTGTCTTTTTTCCAAAACAATATACCTTCAGCATCTTCCATTTTATATTTTGCAACATTATGATAATAAACTTCCAATGTTGCCAATTCGCAAATAGCTTTCATTTGAGATACTTGTAGTTTCATTGTCATTAGTTTTGATTCTGTTTTATCACAAGAAACAAGTATGAATGATAATAATAAAACCAAGAATAATGCTATAATTTTTCTTATTTTCATAATAGACCCCCAGATACTATTATTTTATTTCTAATACATAATCAGAATCCAACTGCTCGATTAATGGGTTTATTAAAGCTTTCATAATATTTTGGGCATTCTGTTTTGCCAATTCATAAATTGTCGACTCTTCTGCACTTTCTTTTTTAGCATCTTCTATGCAAGCTTTATATGCTTGTTCCGAAACTGAACTCTTATTGGCCTTATCATTTAAAAATATATAATCCATGGTAGCAATATCAACAACTACATCTGTTATTTTAATCTCCGGAATAGTTATAGTGATTTTTTTCAACTTTTCATCAAAATCAATATCTACTTGTTCTAAATCAAACCCTGCCTTAACTTTTGCATTATAAGTAACATAATAATCCAATTTGTCTGGTTTATTTTCGTTCATCACTTCAGCAATCCCATTATAAACAGCTTGGAAAGTAGATAATTCACTGATATTAATTATCTTTTTTAGTGTTGATATTGTTATTACCTCAACCTTATTTGCTCTACCATATAGTCGAGGTATAGAAAAAATCACAGATGCAATGGCTAAAAAGACTACACCAATCAAAATAAATTTAAAGCTTGATTTTTTTCCCATTTTGTCCCTCCTGTTTTTTTTGGACTCTAAATTAGATCATTCAAGCGGCCATTCTTTCACCACCAATAATGCAAAAAACAAATTAAGTCTTATTATGGCAACAATCCTATTACCACATTATGTATATTTCTCCAAAATATTTATCGACATATTTACAACAGAAATTAACATCTATACAAAACTGTTAACTTTTTTTATGAGATTATGATAAAAATAATAGAAATTCAAAAAGAACTTCCTCAATTAATTCATAAACATATAATTTTCTCAGCTTTCTTAATAGGCTTTTTTACAAAGCCCTTATACTCAGGTAGCTACTAAATATTGAACTTTAATATTACCATTCAATAAAACGATTTGCCTGCTTACTTGGAAAACTTTTCGCAAGTTTGATAATTCCATCGTAGTCAACTGTATCAGTTAGATATTTTTTCTCATCATCAGCTGTTTAATTTCAGTTGGTTAGCGACACTAACCAACTGGTTATTTTCTAGCCCAAAAGTATTCGGCTATCCTATTTCTTTATCTCTAATTCCTTTTTTAGAAAATTTTTCAGACAATTCTAAACTTACTGCGTAAACTTAATAAGATTAATTTTAATATTTTTAATTTTTTACAAACATTTTGTAAATTAATAAGGAGGTAAACATAATTTTTATCATATTTAAATTCATTTTAAAAAATATATGTGAAAAAAAGTTTAGAACTTTTCTTATAGTGTTTTCAATTATGATTTCATCGGCACTACTGTTTGCATCCACTGCTATGTCGGGCACTCTGGCTAAAATGCAAGCCGACATGATGAGACAGTATTATGGTTCGGCGGAACTTTTGATTACTACTAATGAAAATTCCACTTCTTTCCCTACTATGCAGGGTGTGAAGAGATATAAGGAGTATTTTGAATATATGGTAGGTGCTTTCAATGGCTCCGGGGTTTATAAACCAAATGTAAACGAATCTGTTTGGTTGTCCTTGATGGCTGTAGATTATGATGATTTACAGGCAATGAATCCTTTTAGTATGAGCGAACAGCTTGAAAGTAAGGCTTTTAGTGGAGAAAAGATTATTATAAGCCGTACAACTGCGGAGAAATATAAACTTGTAGTTGGAGATTATATAGACCTTTCAATTAGTAATGCCAACTACAAATATCTTGTGTGGGGCATCGCACAACCCTCAGGTCTATTTGCCAACGAGGGCACTAACATACAGGCGGCTGTTCCAAAGGAAGCACTTAGCTCAATTTATAATGCCAGAAACAGTGAAGGAATTATTTTTATTAAATTAAAAAATCCTTCCGAAAAAAAAGATATGATAGAAATTCTGTCAAAAGAATATCCCCGTCACTCTGTCAGAGAACCGTTTTCACAAGAAGAACTGGAAGCCGAGGCAGCACCCTTGACTACCTCCTTTCTTCTTATGACTGTAATTGTTTTCTTTATGAGTGCATTTATTGTGCATTCCTCCTTTAAGGTACTCACGGTTGAAAGACTTCCCGTTATTGGTACCTTTAGAAGCGTTGGTGCAACAAGAAAAATGACTAATCGTGTTCTTCTCTTTGAAAGTTCCGTATATAGCATCATTGGTGGGCTTAGTGGCTGCATAGCGGGAATAGGAATTTTGTATATTCTGTCGTATATGTCAAGACCAATGTGGCTGGAGAACTTTGTACCAACTGCAGAGTTTTCATTAGGTCATCTAATATTGACGTTTGTTACAGCAATAGTCCTGGGAATTTTAAGCTCGATTTTGCCTATTATCAAGGTTGCAAGAATACCTGTAAACGACATTATTTTAAACTCAGTTGAGAAAAAGCACAGCAAAAAGAGACTAAAACTTGTTATTGCAATTATTTCAATTATAGTAGCTGTTGTTATACCTCCATTTATCAACCCTGCTAAATCATTGCCGTTGCTTATGGTGTGCATGCTTCTTTCAATTGTATCGGTTGTTCTATTTGTACCATAGCTTATTAATTTCTCAGTTATGGTTTTTGGGAAGATATATGGCCTGATCTTTGGGAATGAAGGCATCCTAGCTGTTAAGAACCTCAGAGACAATAAAAGTATTGTAAATAACATTTCATTACTCGCTATTGGTT
>JAEZLC010000172.1 GCA_023435965.1 Cyanobacteria bacterium OH_CDB_58
GTTATAAAGGTGGTCTCGTGATAAAGCACCAATTACAAATATTCCGTCCTTTTCCAGCGATTTGTTTACTTCTTGAGTAACCCTTTTGGCGACACTCAAGTCAACTGGATTGGGGTTTTTAAAGCTATTAAAACCTGTGAGGTGATAGAATGCATTTTTAAAGAATACAACTCCTGTATTTTTCTTTAATTTGTACTTCTCTCCAAGCTCCGATATATCTTTTACTTCGAAGCTTACTATATCTTTAAAGGCGTCCTTTTTAGGAATAAAGAAGCTACCCCACTTGTCTTGAATAGGAATTTTGGAGTAGGAAATCATATATTTAATATTTCGACTATCTTCTTCACTTTTCCCTTCCGCAAGTTTTTTATTTAATTTTTGAAGATTTTTTATTGAATAATTATAATACTGCCATTCTACGGGCATTTTTTCGAAATGTTGAAGAAAAAGCCCTTTTAATTTTTGTTGCTCTTGTGTTTGCAAATAATAATTGTTATCAAGAAAATTCTCGATGTCATTTGTGGTTATTTCATAAAGCCTATCATCCATTCGCTCTATTATTCTGGGGGTTATATCATAACCATGTATTTTATATTTTTTGTCCTTGTTATGAGGGCTTAAAATCATAGCAAGAGAATAAGCCTCTTCTCCTGTAGAAGATGCGAATTCAGCAATATTTGTGCCGCTTTTAAAATGTTTCTTTATGTAATCTGCCGCAAAATTAAGCGTTTCAAGGTTTCTGAAAAAATAAGTTTCATGGATACACATTGTATCCTTATTCTGTCCCGCTGTCTTTAACGTTGTAGTTTCAGTGCAGCCTTTAAAAGCCGCGACGGATTTTTTGTCAAAAGAAGAGTATGAAAGTATTGAAAGGTTCATCAATATTGTCTTGTTCGTAAGCTATTGAATTAAAACATCAAGCAAGAATTTTGTTGCTAGCTTTTGACATAACTTACTTCTTCGATAAATGTTTTAACCCTATCGTAACACCACTCATTTGTGTTATGAGTGCCTTCTTCAGAGAGATGAAGTTTGGCATTTTTGTTTAATGAATGAAGCTCCTGTGCTTTTTCATAAGGAATTTTTACATCATTTTTACCATGTAGAATGAGGATCGGACACTTGATATCAGGGAGTTTTTTGTTATTCTCAAAGTTCTGTATAAATTTAGTTTTCTCAAAAAGTTTTTCAAGATGTGGCTTGGCATTTTTTATCTTTATCATTTTTAAATAAAGATCAGAAATGGTAACAGCAGCTGTTTTTATGTCGAAAATTGCACTTTCTAAAATTACCCCTTTCAAGTCATACCTCAAAGCTGCTTCACAGGCGACACTCGATCCCAAAGAACGCCCCCAAAAAATTATATTGTTGTGAGATATTCCTTTTCTGTTCAAATACTCAACAGCTGTTTCTGCATCGATATAAACGCCCTGTTCAGACGGCAAACCAGCACTTCGGTAATGTCCTCTATAAGACAAAAACAAAGCACCGATATTATTCTGCTGCAAAAACAGTGCAGTATCTTGCCATTTGGAGATATTTTCGCTCTGACCGTGACAAAAAACTACAACATTATCTTTAATATGAGGATTTATATGCCAAGCGAATATCCTCACACAGTCTTTTGTCATAAGGTTAAGCGGTTCTATTTTTCCTTTTAATTCAGGAATAATTGGGTATATTTTTTTTATGCGGGGTGAGAAAAAGATACGATTCTCAATTTTTAAACGCAATTTTTTGCATAATCCGCCACGTTTTGGGATAAAGCTATATAAAAGAATAAACAAAAGCTTGCTTAGGATGTAGTAGAAATAGAAAAATATTTTCATAACACCAGTATAACAAATCCTTACAAAATGTGTAATTAACTCATTCTTTATGTTAGAATAGCCTTGAACTTTTAGAAGAAGGAGAAGTTAAAAATGAGTACAACAGCGAATTTGAAAATTTACACAGATAAAGACATAGACACAAATAAAATTCTGTCTAAAAAAGTAGCTATTATTGGTTACGGCTCTCAAGGATATGGCCAAATTACGAACCTGAGAGATTCTGGATGTAATGTCGCTGTCGGACTAAGACTAGATGGGCCTTCTGCAAAAAAAGCACAAGCTGAAGGGTTACAGGTTATGAGTATTGAAGATGCAGTTCAATGGGCTGACGTAATTCAAATTCTTATCCCGGATGAAATTCAAGCTAAAGTATATGAATCACAAATCAAGCCACATTTAACTGCAGGCAAATACCTAATGTTTGCTCACGGCTTCAACATCCACTTTAATAAAATAGTACCTCCAGCAGACGTTAACGTTATAATGGTTGCACCAAAAGGACCTGGCCACACAGTAAGAAGCGAATACATGGCTGGCAGAGGCGTTCCTGCACTAATTGCGGTATACCAAGATCCATCAGGAGATTCTAAAGAAGTTGCACTAGCTTATGCTTCTTGCATCGGTTCAGGAAGATCGGGCGTCATCGAAACTACCTTCAGAGAAGAAACTGAAACAGATTTATTCGGTGAACAAGCTGTACTTTGCGGTGGAACTGCGGCACTAATCAAGGCAGGCTTTGAAACTCTTGTAGAAGCTGGATACTCTCCATACATGGCATACTTTGAATGTTTACACGAATTAAAACTAATCGTTGACCTTATTTTCCAAGGCGGCATCTCAGATATGAGATACTCAATCTCAAATACAGCTGAGTACGGCGATGTAACAAGAGGTCCTCGTGTAGTTACCGATGAAACTAAAAAAGAAATGAAAAAAATATTAACAGAAATTCAAAACGGTACTTTTGCAACAGAATGGCTTGACGAGTACAATTCAGGCATGCCAAACTTCAACAGGTTAAGAAAAGAAGGCGAAGAACATCAAATCGAAAAAGTTGGAAAAGAACTTCGTTCTTTATTCACATGGGGCGGAGAAGGCAAAATTATCGACAGAGATAAAAACTAACAATCCATTAATCAAAAAAATAAGACTTACAATAAAGGGACTCTAACAAGAGACCCTTTATTGTTTTTATAAATATTGCAGGGTTAACTGTTATAAATAGCTTTATAAAAATACAAATCATGTTAACGAATGTAACAAAAACTACAAAATCCTACCTTTTTTCCTAAAGCCCATTAAATAAAAAACCGATAAGTATCATGTAGCGAGAATACTTTATAAAATTAGGAGAAAAAAATGACAAACAATATCAACCCAATCAACATTAACGCTCAGGCTATAAAATATGCCCAGCTAAATCAACCGGAGAAAAAAGAAGATGCGGTAAAAGACGCACCAAAAGGACACAATCCTGCAGTAGGACAAAAAGAAGTTCCTGCAAGTGACGTTCTGAGCTATATGGCTGCTCAAAGCGTAGATGTACAGCCAAAAGTTAAAAAAACAGTAGATGTTTCAAAATATGTATCTCCTGAACAAGCACAAAGAATTGCAAGCTTTGTTCAAGGGTTCGAAGCAGAAGTAGAAAAAGGTCTTTTAAGCTTTGACAAAGAATTCCCCGGAAATGGTCTTTCCGAAGCAGCAAAACTGGGAATTGCAGCTCAAATGTACGATAAAGACTAATTAAAAGATTTATACTCCTCCGACTCCATATTATTGTTTGTTATTTTTCAAGGCCGCGTCAAAACGGCCTTTATTTTTTGCAATTTTTTAGATTTAATTAAGCCAAAAAAAATTTTCTGCTATAATATTCTAGTAAAAATCGAATAATTTGGAGAAAAAAGTGGGTTACAAAATTTTATCTAAGACAGAATTATGTCCTAATCAGTATGAGTTAAAAATTCATGCACCATATATTACAAGAAATGCCAAAGCAGGTCAATTTATTATATTAAGAGTCGACAAAGGCGGTGAAAGAGTTCCTTTGACAATCGCAGACGTTGACAAAGAAAAAGGCGAATTGACTATAGTATATATGGCAGTAGGTTTTTCCACAAAAAAACTTGCTCTTTTAAACGTTGGAGAGGAAATAGCTGACTTAGTAGGTCCATTGGGCAAACCCACACATATAGAAAAATACGGTACTGTTGTTTGTCTCGCAGGCGGATACGGTGCAGCTCCATGCTACTTAATCGCAAAAGCTTTTAAAGAAGCAGGCAACAAAGTATACATGATTATGGGTGCGAGAAACAAAGACTTAATTTTCTGGGAAGACAAGATGAAAGATGCTTGCACAGAATTATTTATAACTACAGACGACGGATCGCTTGGCACAAAAGGAGTCGTGCCAAATATACTTTCAGACCTTATGACTA
>JAEZLC010000213.1 GCA_023435965.1 Cyanobacteria bacterium OH_CDB_58
GTCTGGGTGTTACTTTAGACGAACTTAAAAAACGCAAATTAAAACCTTATGACTTGTTAAATGAGCTCAAACAGCATCCTTCGATAAGTCCATTGATAAAAGACGGTGAATTGCTGGAGTATTCAGCACATTTGATTCCAGAAGGCGGATATAAGTCTATACCTAAGTTATATGCAGACGGGGTCATGGTTGTTGGTGACGCGGCGATGCTTGTTAATAATGTTCATTGGGAAGGAACAAACCTTGCTCTTATGAGCGGAAAATTCGCTGCAGAAACTGCTATAGAGGCAATTGATAATCATGATTATTCTGAAAATATGCTTTGTCTTTATCAGGAGAAGCTAGAAAACAGTTTTGTCATGAAAGATTTAAAATCTTATAAGGACGTTATTGGAATTGTTCACTCCAACTCCGAATCTTTCTTGGGATATTATCCTCAAAAGATCTGTGAATTCTTTGAATCTTTCACCAGAGTTGACAGTGAACCTAAGAAAATTAAGTTCAGAAGATTCATAAAGAATTTTGTAAGAGACAGAGGTTTTTCTTGTCTGTTTAGAGACCTGTATGACGGCCTTAGAATGGTAATAGGAGTTTTGAAATAATATGAGCGAGAATAAAATTCCAGAAAATATAGATGACAAATTGTTTAGTGTAAAATATACTTGTGATACCCAAAGTCATTTAATCTTAAATCAGGAAAAATGCCTCAAGTGTAAGGAAAAGTACTGTACTTTTATTTGCCCGGCAAACGTTTATACGTGGGAAGCAGCTGAGAAGATTTTAGTGGCGAGATACGAAAATTGCCTCGAATGTGGGGCATGCCGGATAGCTTGCGAAAAAAGGAGTATAGACTGGAAATACCCTAGAGCAGGATATGGAATGGGATTTAAACAAGGATAATCAGTAGGAGAGAATGACAATGCGTGAAGAATACAGCGAAAATGCAAGAAGATGGTACGATAAAGACCCTATTTTATCTCGCTCAATGAAAACTTTGGAAGAATCTGACGATGAGACTCAGATAAAAGTTGCTTTGAACTTAATTAAAATTATTATTGAACATAATATGGCATACAGTGAGTTCGCAGATATTGATGATATCATCGAAGCTGTTGATGACGGGATTATTGAACGCGGCAGATGGTATGATATTGATAAAACATTAAGAACTGCTATAAATATGCTGGAAAATTGTCCTGCACCTACTCAAAAAGTAATTGCAAAAGAAATGGCGAAAATCGTCATAGACAAAATCAAAGAGGACAGAGATCTTGATGATGCTAATGACGAGTTGGAAAAACTTTAAGGAATAAATTTTGCAAAAGAGCTGGAAGATAAAAGAATCAAGACAGATTTCTCAAGAAATACTTAAAGAAGCTGGAAGTGAAATATTAGCAAATATATTGATTAACAGGGGTATTGATACCCCTTTAAAAATCAAAAATTTCTTAAACCCATTAAAAATGAGTATCACCTCTCCTGATGCTTTTTCTGATATGCGAAAATCTGTCGAACGAATAAAAAAAGCTGTTGATGTTGGTGAAAATATTACTATATACGGTGATTTTGATGCGGATGGGATTACTTCCACGGCTGTGCTTTATAAGACATTAAAGCAAATCGGTGCTAATGTCAGTTTTTATATTCCGGATAGAGAAACTGAAAGCCATGGTTTGAATACTAAGGCTCTTGTCAAAATAATATCTAAAAACAAAGCAAAGTTAATTATCACTGTTGATTGTGCTATTAGCGATGTTGCTGAAGTATCCTTTGCGAATGGCTTTGGTACTGACGTAATAATTACGGATCACCATGAGGCTCCTGATGAGTTACCTCCTGCTTTTGCAATAATAAATCCTAAAGCCAAAAATTCTCTGGTTGAAAATTTAAACATCGAGGAAATTGAGTACTTAAATTACTTGGCAGGTGTCGGTGTCGCTTTTAAACTTTCTTGTGCATTGCTTGAAGAATTTTCTATGCAAGATTATGTCAATCAATTGCTGCCAATGGTTGCAGTCGGAACGATTGCTGATATAGTACCGCTTTTGGGAGAAAATAGAGCTTTTGTTACAATGGGGCTATCTTTGATTCAAAAAGGTGCTCATCTTGGTATTGATACTCTTTTAAAAATTGCTGGGGTCGAAAAAATTGAGTCGGCTACTTCTGAAACTATAGCCTTTTCACTGGCCCCCAGGCTAAATGCAGCTGGCAGGCTTGATTCTGCTCAAAAAGCACTTGCTGTCTTGATTTCTGATAATGAAGATGAAATAAGAGAAAGTGCTGAGTATCTAAATGAGCTTAATTCGGAAAGACAAATTCTCTGCGATGAAACTTACAGAGAAGCTGTTTCCATGATTGAGAAAAATGAGCAAGAACACAAACATTGCATTGTTCTTTTTAATGAGGAATGGCATATAGGAGTAATCGGAATAGTCGCTTCAAAGCTCATCGAAAAATACAATCGTCCTGTATTTATGATGACAAAAGATTCGCCTGAGTCAACTCAGATAAGGTGCTCTTGCAGAAGTATAAAAGGCATAAACGTTTATGATGTATTAGCACTGCACTCAGATTTATTCTTGGGTTTTGGCGGGCATTCTATGGCGGCCGGGTTCAGCTTTGATGAAAAGATTGTAGTGTTCGAAAAATTCAGAGGCTTGCTCTCTAAAACAATAGAAGAAGTTGCTGCCGGTTTGGATTTAAGACCGTTTTTAGATATAGATTTTGTTTTAAGCCCAGAGAATATCAATCACTCTTTTATAAATGAATTGCAAAAGCTTCAGCCATTCGGGGCGAAGAATCAACCTCCGCTCTTTGTTTTAAAAGATTTAAAACTTTCACAGTATAAAATGATGGGACAGAATGCGAATCATTTGAAAATGTTTGTTTCGGGAGAAAATTCTCAAGTGTTCGAATGCGTAAAATGGAATTATCCTGATTTTAATTTGCCGATTAACTCAAAGCTTGATATTGCCTTTTATCCAAAGTTTAACTATTTTAACGGAAATACGAGTATTCAGCTTGATTTGAAGGATATTCAAAGTGAGATGCTTATTAAAACAAATAGGCAGATAAAGATTCTTGATCACAGAAAAAAAACCAACATCTTAAATCAGGTTATGGACTATTTGTCTACTTCAACAAAAAAAATTGCGCTATTTGTAGAAAATAAAGCGGTAGAGAGTGAATTTTTCAAGTATCCGGAGTTGAAAGACAAAGTATTCAGCAGGCTGTCCATACCTTCAAATTACGAACAGATTATGCTTTTTGACTGCCCTTCAAGTAAAGAGCTTATGAACAAAATAGTTTCAAAAACTAATGCTGATACTATTCATATAATGAATTTTGAACCGAATTTTATTGCTCCGGATGATTTTTTAAAAGTTTTTTCCGGCATGTTGAAGTATTCGGACAAAAATAAAGATGGTATCATTTCTGTTGAAGAGCTCGCCAAAGCTTCTAAAACAACAGATAAAGCTATAAATATATCCTTAGAACTTTTTTCTGAACTTAGTATGATCGATTTAGAAAAGTTAGAAAGTGGTATGTATAAAATAAGTTTTAAGCAACCCATAGAGCTTTCAAAAATTAAGCAACACCAATTATACGCTGATTTAAAAAGGGAACTATCAGATGTAAGTGAGTTCGTCAAAAATATGCATTTGTGTGATATTGCTGAACTTCAAAAAATATTGTTTTAGAGAAAATGGTTCAAATAAAAAGCCAAAACCTTAGGTCTTGGCTTTTATTAG
>JAEZLC010000249.1 GCA_023435965.1 Cyanobacteria bacterium OH_CDB_58
CATCTGTGGTTGCTGTTGCTGCATTGTATACTCCTTTACCTACGGTGACTGCACCGGCAACGCCACCAGCCACAGCTAGTGCTACTCCAGCCGGAGGGCAAGCTATGCTGAGTGCTACAGCTCCTACTGTTAATAGTAATTTCTTAGGATCAGTTACGATTCCCTTTACTGTATTAACAACAGCGTCGGCTGCTCCTTTAAAGAAGTTTCCTACTCCTTTCCAGAAGCCTATTTTTCCGTCATCTTTCCCGTCAGATGCCGTTGATGATTTTGTTTCGACTTCAACTTTATCTGTTGCTGTATTTTGCAGCAAAGTATTGGTTGCATATTGATTGTTCGTGATCTGTCCCGTATAGGTCTGCGGCAAATAATACGGTGACACTGAATTTAGTGGCATAGGCATAAATAATCCTCCCTTGTTCCTCGATGTAAAATTATAGACTTAAATATCTTATGTATATAAAAACAAAATATCTTTTCAATAATTTACTTATTTTGCAGAAATGTGAAGAAATATTAATAAAAAATTACTTATTCACTCGCATCATCGTTTTCGTCTTGAAAAACAGTAGGAACTGCCAAGGCTGAAGAATTAATGTTTGATTCAAGGTTAAGAAGCTTTTCCCTCGCTGTGTTGGAGTTTGGGTTTAACATCAGTGCAATTTTATAATATAGCTTAGCATTTTGTAAGTCGCCAAGTTTTTCATAGCATAAAGCCGTAGAAATATTGGTATTAAAGTCTTTTAGGTATCCTGAACTTAATGCGAGTTTGTAAAATTCGATTGCGGTATTGTATTCTTGAAAATAATAGTAAAAATCCGCGAGTGCTACGTGGATTTGGGGTTTATCACTATAGATATTGTATGCTTGCATTAGAATGCTCTTTGCGTTTGTTCTTTCTCCAAGTTGAGTATATGCCCTGCCAAGACCAATCATAGCTTGGATGTTAAGTTTGTTATTGTCGTATTCATTTTGATAGATAGAAAGTGCTTTATTAAGATAAAAATCTTTTTCTTGCTGGGTCATTGCAATAGATGCTTTGTATAAGCAATTAGCTCCTTTGTCTATATTGGAAGTGGCATAGCTTTGAGCTTGTAGCAGCAATATTATAAATGCAAGTATAAATAATTTTTTTATGGGTAATTTCAACATATTTAAATTTATCTTAATAATTCACAACAAACAATATTATAACAGCTTTAAAATATGATATAAATATTGTATAGAAACTACAAACAAAACTAGAATGTATTAGGGACGGGGGATAAAATTGCAAGAGCTACTGGCTTTAATTCTTTTATTAGGGTTATCAACTGCATTTGCTGTAGCGGCATTGGTTTTAAGTTTTATAATTTCTCCAAAGGCAGAGTCGAATATTAAGAATTCGACCTACGAATGCGGAATGAACTTATATTCTGATGCAAAAATCCAGTACAATATGCAATTTTTTATGTATGCAATTTTGTTTTTAATCTTTGATATTGAAACAGTCATGCTTTTCCCGTTTGCACTTGTTTTTAACAAGCTTGGACTTCTGGCTTTTATCGAAGTGACCATTTTTGTTGCATTACTGGTTTTGGGATTGGTTTTCGCAGCCAAAAAGAATATGTTAAGGTTTAGGTAATGCAATTAATATTATCAACTGTAGATTGGGTTTATAATTGGGCAAGGTCAAATTCACTTTGGCCAATGACTTTTGCTACTTCATGTTGCGGTATAGAAATGATGTCAACATCAGCATCCAATTATGATATAGCCAGATTCGGTTCAGAAGTTTTTAGAGCTACTCCAAGACAGGCGGATTTATTGATTGTTGCAGGAACTATTACACATAAAATGGCACCGGCGTTATTAAAGTTATACGAACAAATGGCTGAGCCTAAGTATGTAATCGCTATGGGTGCGTGTACTTGCAGTGGCGGTATGTACAAAAATGATTCATATGCAGTGGTTAACGGTGTGGATAAAATAATTCCCGTTGATGTGTATTTGCCTATGTGCCCTCCCAAGCCGGAGTCTTTATTGGATGCGATAATAAAGTTGCAAAAACAGATTAGAACAGAATCTTTAACAAAGAGAAATGACTATATTTTATCTCACAAGCCTAAACTTGCATTAGGAAGTGACGATTCGGAAATATTGGTATCATCTCCAGATATTGCTATATATGGCTGGGGAATAAAGGAGTAACATATTTGTTTGACGAAATAATTGAATATTTTTCCATAGAGAAAACTGAAGAGTTAAATGACGGAATTTTTAAATTTTACGTTCAAAAAAACAAAATAAAAGAAGTATTAAATCATTTAAAAAACCAGCCTGAATTCAGTTTTGACATTCTGCTTTCCATAACAGCAATGGATAATTCTGAGGTCTTTGAGATCAGTTATATTTTGTATTCTACACAAACTGATAATAATATTGTCATTGCAACTGTAATATCTAGAGAGGATCCGATTATAGATTCTGTGTGTGAAATATTCAGTTCTGCAAATTGGGATGAGAGAGAAATCTATGATTTGTTCGGAGTGACATTTGTTCTTCACCCTAACTTGAAGAGGCTTCTTATGCCAAAGGACTGGGTTGGCCATCCTTTAAGAAAAGATTATGAGCTTAGTGATGAAAGGTTAGCCTGGAATAAATGAGCGAAAAATTACGTCAATCAATGAAAATTAATATCGGGCCGCAGCACCCTTCTACGCACGGGGTTTTGAGACTTGTTTTAGATTTAGAAGGTGAACTCATAAAAGATTGTGAACCTGTTGTTGGTTATTTGCATCGTGGGATGGAAAAAATGGCAGAGTCCCGCACGTACTTACAATACCTTCCCATAGTGGACAGAATTGATTATCTATCGAGTTTTTTCTGTGCAGAAGCTTTTTGTAGTGCTGTTGAGAAACTTTCAAATATAGAAATACCAAAAAGAGCAAAGTATCTTCGAGTATTAATGATGGAGTTGAACAGAATAGCTTCACATTTATTGTGGTTAGGCACTTTTATGCTTGATTTGGGGGCAAGTTCTCCTTTCTTCTATTGTTTTAGAGAAAGAGAAGCTATCTTGGAAATGTTTGAGGATTTGACCGGACAGAGAATGATGTATAACTACCATGTGTTTGGTGGAGTGAAAAAAGATCTTTCCGAAGGCTTTTTAGAAAAATTAGATGTGTTTTTAAAGGATTTTCCTTCTAAAGTTGATGAGTATGAAAATATTATCACTAAAAATCCAATTTTCTTAAAAAGAACATACGGCATCGGTATTTTAAGCAAGAAAAATGCACTCGATTATTCAATTACGGGTCCTAATTTAAGGGCTTCGGGTGTAGCGTTGGATTTAAGAAAGCAAAAACCTTATTTAGTTTACGATGAGTTAGAGTTCGATGTTCCCAATCG
>JAEZLC010000054.1 GCA_023435965.1 Cyanobacteria bacterium OH_CDB_58
TTCCATAACTAACGCTGTTATGCTTGTTGTTTGTCTTAAAAATTTTTCCAAATCAAATTCTGAATAGCTACCGTTATTTTCTGTTATGTTTGTTAAGGACTCTTTTCCTGCCAACTCTTGCAACTCGTTTACAAGCTCTTTAGCTGAATCACAGTCGTAGTCTTCCTTTATGTTCACAGAGTTTCTTATTAAAAACAGTAATATATCCGAGGTCTTGTATAGCTTGTTCAATAGGTTCTGCGTAATCGGGAGTTTTCCGTCCTTTAGCAATGTTAATATGTCTTCTAAGAGGTGTGCTATGTTCTGGATGTTATAAAATCCAATCATTCTCGCCGCACCTTTTAGAGAGTGAGCTTCCTGAAATAAAATCGACAAAATTTGCATATCGTCCGTGTTTTCTTCAAAACGCAAAAGATTGCTGTTGAATTTTTGAACGATTTCTTCGCTCTCTTCTCTGAAAATATTGAGAATTTCATCGAATTCTTCAGGTAAAAAATTCATTCATTAGACCTTTTTTATAGGATATTTTCTTTTAGACTTGTTGAAATTCTGGAGAATGATTTAACGTTTTCCATGTTTTCTTCAAGGTTTGACACTGAAACGTTGAGCTCTTTGTCCAGCTCTTCGATTAAATCGATTACATCTTCAGAAAGCACGGTTTGGTCTATGGTTGCACTCAAGATGCCCTCTATACCCGTTGCCAAATCATTCATAATGCAAATTAGTGCTGCGATGTTATTGTCTATGTTATGAGCTAAGCTTACTCCTGCTTCGATTTCTTTTGTTCCTTCTTCTGTTGCCATAACTGTTGAGTTTGTTGCTTGTTCTATATCATTAATTAATGAAGAAATCTTTGTAGTCGCTTGTTTTGATTCATCTGCAAGTTTTCTGATTTCTCCCGCGACAACCGCGAATCCTTTGCCGTGTTCTCCTGCTCTTGCGGCTTCTACTGCGGCATTTAGTGCAAGCATGTTGGTCTGTTCCGCTATATCTTCAACGATTCCTACCGTGTTACCTATTTGTTGGATGTAGTCACTCAATTCTAAAATCAGCTCTGCGATTGTTTGGATTTTTTGTTTTAAATTAAACATCATTGCTATGTTTGATTTAACCGATTCTGATTCTTTGTAGGAGTAGTTCAATGATTCTTGGGCTTTAGATGCCACTCCCTGTGCGTGTTCTTTTGTTTTTGAAGATATATTTTTGAAATGGTGTATTGCCTGTGTAACATCCTTAACAAGTTCTATGTACCTGTCTGTGATTGATTTTTGTTTGTTATTTAGTTCTATAACTTTATTTGTAGTGGAGTCAGTTTCTTGGATCTCTTTGTTTATGGTGTTTTTAATTGATTTTAGCACCCAGTTTTTTGTGTACTGATACTGAAAAACAAACAACGTTGAAATAAAGGTCAGTGTTATGGCTCTATAAAACGGAGATTGTTTTACCACTATTCCGATTATTGTAACTAGAATTATAAATCCGACCGTGCACATATCGATGAGATTTTTTCTTTTTATTTTTTCGATTAAACTCATATCCTGATTGTTCATAGAAACTCCTTTGGTTTTTTATTTATTATATTATAGGTCGAATCTTGTATTTTATAATCATTAATTTATTGTATAATTATTTTGTAAATAATGTTGATTTGGAAAAATGTCAAATAATCTAGTTCCCTTTGATAATCAATCATCCAGTGCAAATGACAGCCTTTTTGTATTTTTTAAGCTGGGAGAAAGTACATACGCAATAAATGCATCTCATACGATTGAAGTACTTAAATTGCCATTGCTTGAGTATCCTCAAAGGTTGCCTGAACATATAATCGGTATTTTAAACTATAACAATTTGACAATTAATATAGTGGATATTCGTTCGATATTAAATCTTGAGAAAACTCTGTGCTCGGTTAATAGTCAATTAGTTGTGGTAAAAACTGAAGAGGCTATTTTTGGAATCCTTACAGATAGAGTTATTGATGTTGTAACTATTCCGGATGATCAGTTCCAGCCACCACCTTACTCGACCTCTTCGAACCTTATCAAAATGCTTTATTATTCAGACTCCGATATGGTTTCCGTCATTGATTTGTACGCTGTTGAGACCGCCTTGAAGGATTCTAAAGAACAGATGCCGGATTTAGAGGGCGGCAATTCTCTACCTCAAGATGAGTTGTCGGTAAAAATACTTAAAGAAAGAAGTCTTAAACTGCTTTCCAAGACTTCTAGTGTATTGCCTGAGCTGTATTATCAGGATCAGTTTATTCTTTTTACCCTGAGCAATAATATTTATTGTATAAACATCAGGTTTGTAAAAGAGTTTGTTTCTGCAAATAATATAAAAATTACCCAGCTTCCTTGTGTTCCTGAATATATAGCTGGGGTTATAAATCTCAGGGGTGATTTCGTCACTATAATTGATTTGACAGAGTTTTTAGGTGTGCAGAAAAGTGATAATAATGTACCGAAAAAAATATTAGTGTTCGAATCAAAAGACTATAAGCTTGCAGTTCTTGTGGATGATATAATCGGTATTAAGAGCATTAATAACGACAAATTTATACACAAGTCCAGCAGTAAGTTCGATGCCAAGTACACTATGGCTGAAATTATAGAAGACGAAAAGATATACAATATTCTTAATGTCGAAAAAATCATAAATGATGAAAGATTATTCATAAATATTGAATCGTGATACAAGAATAGTTAAATATTTATGATGTCTTCAAGACTTTTGAAATTATAGAATGGGAAATGAGCCCCCGGTATTGTTTTAAAATTATCTTGCCAGAAGGCTTTTTGAGCTTCTGTGGGTATTATTCTATCATTTTGAGATATTAAGATTTTGTCGTATTTTATATGTTCATTTATTTTTATTTTTGAATATTTCTTCAATGCCTCAAATTCTGATAGAGAGCTCTCTAAGGTTCTTTTGGGTGAATTTTGATTAAAAAGTTGTAGCTCCTGTTTGTTCTCTACAAGTAGTTTCTCCCTGAATTCTAGACAATTTTCCAGTGAGATACCTTCAAAAGTTGCGGCCATTTCTTTCGTTATGCCAAAATCTTCATCAAAGGGCTTTAGGGTTCCGTTTATGGCGATTTTTGTACTGAAGTGAGGGAAACTATCTTTTGCGAGCGAAGCCATGTAGACGCCGCAAGAAAAGGCGATAAGTTTGATATCCTCATATTTTGAAAAATCAAATTCGAAATTTAAATCATTATAATCATATATGTACAAAACGTCAGAATCACTTGTCAATGGGAGCATAGGAGTTTCGTCCATCCCCCAGCCGCAAAAGAATACAATAAGATTTTTGTTGTTTTGACTTTTTAAACAGTATTTCATTGATAACCTCATTTTTATTAATAATAACTCAGCATTGTTAAATACACAAAATATACACAATTTCCTTGTCAAAAATACCCTTAGAGTGTAATATATGAGTGTAATCTGCAGGCTTGTTTTAGGAGAATTTATGAACGAAATGATGACGCCAACTTTTATTATGGCTCAAGAACAATTGGAGAGAGTTGGTAGACTTTTAGATCTGGATACCGGAATCGTCGAAAGACTCAAATATCCCAGAAAAACACTTATAGTATCGTTGCCTATCAAGCTGGACAGCGGTGAGACAAAATGTTTTACGGGTTATAGGGTTCAACACGATTTAGCGATGGGACCTTCTAAAGGTGGGATAAGATACTATCCTGATGTGGATTTAGGCGAAGTATCGGCTTTGGCGATGTGGATGACTTGGAAATGTGCTCTTATGAACCTTCCGTTTGGAGGAGCAAAGGGCGGAATTTGCTGTAATCCATCCGAGATGTCTTTGACAGAACTTGAGAAACTTACAAGAAGGTATACTACTGAAATTCTTTCTATGATTGGTCCAGAAAAAGATATTCCTGCTCCTGATGTTTACACCGATGAGAGAACCATGTCATGGATAATGGATACATACAGCAATTATTTCGGTTATGCAATTCCCGGTGTTGTCACGGGTAAGCCGGTTGGGCTGGGGGGCTCTTTGGGAAGAAAAGAAGCCACTGGTGCCGGCGTTGCTTATACAATCTTTAACGCGATAAATAAAATACTGAAAAATGATAAAGATAAATATGAAATCGTCATTCAAGGTTTTGGAAATGTTGGATCAAATGCAGCCAAATACCTTTATGATGCAGGTCATAAGATAATTGCTGTTAGTGATGTTAACGGTGGAGTATACAATCCTGAGGGCATTGATGTTCATAAATTGTACGAATATATAAAAGAAACTAAGACTGTTGTTGGTTTTGAGGGCTGTGAAAACATTACAAACGAACAATTGTTGGAGCTTAAATGTGATTTTCTTGTTCCTTGTGCCTTGGGTAATGTAATAACAAAAGAGAATGCCGCTGAAATAAAGGCGAGAATAATTGTAGAAGGTGCAAATGGGCCTGTTACCAATGAAGCTGATGAAATATTGAAATCAAAAGATATAATCGTAATCCCAGGGATTTTAGCTAATGCCGGAGGCGTTACTGTATCATATTTTGAGTGGGTTCAAGACATTCAAAGATTATTCTGGGAAGAGAATGAAGTTATGGGTAAACTGGAGTGCCTTATGACAAAAGCATTTGATGAAGTCCTCGGATTGTCAAAAGAAAGAGATGTTGATTTGAGAACTTCGGCAATGATGATAGGTGTAAACAGGGTGGCTGAAGCTAAGAAGCTAAGAGGTTTATACCCATAAAATAAGATTTAAAAAGAGCCTTAACGGCTCTTTTTTTAAGGTTATTCTTTGATTTTCTTTAAAATAATTACTATAAGGTCTCCAGTGTTTACTTGAAGTTCGGAGCCCTCTTCGATATAAGCTAAAGGAGAATCCTCATATACTTTCACTAGGCCTGATTTCAATCTTTCGCCGTCTTCTGCATTAGCAA
>JAEZLC010000056.1 GCA_023435965.1 Cyanobacteria bacterium OH_CDB_58
CATATGAAAATGCGGTAATATCATTATATATTTTCTTCAGGTACATATATTGGCCGCCTTCTTCTGAAATATTGGCAGCTAGCTCTCCATAAGCCAAAGCACCTATAAGGGAAACCAAACCTGCAACTATCCAAACGACCAATAGCAACCATGACGATTTAACTATCCTTGCCGTTTCCGCAGATACTAAGAAAATTCCGCAGCCAACCATATTTCCGGCCACTATTGAAATAGAATCTTGTAAACTCAAGGTTCTTTTTAAATCGTTGCTCATTTATACACATTCCTATGTTATTAAAAATCCAAACTAAAAAAGGAGGAGGTGGGATTCGAACCCACGGTACGCTCGTCACGTACGACGGTTTTCAAGACCGCTCCGATAAACCGCTCTGGCACTCCTCCAAGGAGTATTCTTATATTAATAAAAAAAAAATCAATTGTAAATAGCATACTTAAAATACCAGTCATTTAAATTAAAGTTTAGAAACAAAAAATAGATATTAAAACAGCATAAAAGCTTGCTATGTCTAATATTTGAACATACTAAACAGAAGCACAAATTCATACTAAAGAATAATATAGAAACCTCTCTAATGACAATATTTAATGATTATTTTATCCTTTATACACCAAAGGAGAAAAAATGTACGAAAAATTCAAAGATTTTCAAATAGCAATTTTAGGTTTCTTTTTATTCCTGTCAACTGTTGCAGGTGCGGGAATAATAACTGAAAATCTCAGCAGAAAAGGTATTTCGGTAACAGGAACCGCCTGCGAAGTTGTAAAATCAGACTCAGCAAGCTGGAGAATAGAAATATCTGCAAGAGCAAAATCTAATGCTCAAGCCTATAGAGCCATCCATTCTCAACTTCCTGTCGTAGAACAATATCTATTGTCCAAAGAAATAAAAAAAGAGAACATAGATATTTCTCCAACCTCCTCTTACCCAGTATACAAACTAGATCCAAAAACAGGTTACTCTACCAACGATATTTCTTATTACAATTACACACAATCCATAAAAATCACATCAGATAATGTAGAACTTATCAAATCACTGTCCACCGAAGTACAAGAACTTGTTAACAAAGGTATAGAACTAAGTTCTTTCCCTCCCGAATATCAGTACTCCAAGCTAGCCGAATTGAAGATAAAATTGTTGGAAGAAGCAACAATAGACTCAAAGAAAAGAGCTCAGGCAATGCTAAAAGCAAGCCACAATAGAGTTGGCAAAATATCCTCAATAAAAATGGGAGTGTTTCAAATAACTTCACCAGACTCAAACTCTGTTTCTGACATGGGGATTAATGACACCTCAACAATAGAGAAAAAAGTAACTGCTGTAGCAAACGTTTTTTATCAAATAAAATGATTAATTATTAAATTTTGAAATATCAACTATCGGGATATTCTTGTCTTGTGCGTACTTCCTCAAAGCAAATGGCATCTGTTCAATATTTGGATTTTTAGTAAAAACAGCAGTCGGAGTTGGTGCATACAAAACAATCTCATTCATCCCACCATCCGGGGCTACCACGGTTTTTTTTATTGCCTCAGTCAAAGCTTCCTTAACTTTTGGATCAGCTATATCATCAATTGTTCTTGCTTTTGAAATCTGGTTATAAACAGAAGGATAAGCTTGTTTATCAATCCCTAAAATCTCACACATATGGTTTGAAAAATTTACCCTCTCAGGCTTGTATGCATTCAATAAATTGTTTTTAAAGTCAATAAAATCCTTTGCAAAACCTGAAGCCATATTGCCAGAATCAGCTAGAGCGATATTTCTTGGATCAACATCTAAAAACAAGCCGTATTCCCTTTTCATAAAGGTAGGAAAATTTGCATCCTGAAAATATGAAGCACTCAATAGTGCGTCTGTGCCTTCTTCTGAAACAAAATCCTGCAACCATGGCGAGAACTTTTCTCCATCAACGGCATGCCCTATAGAAGTAAATCCTTCTTTACTTACACCGTTGTTAAACCCCAATTTTTCCAGACTGTCAGAAAAAAGATCAATGACTACGTTTTCGCTCTGCTGGCTTCCTTCGCCAATTTTTACTGCTGCCTTGCTTATATCTGAAGCGTTTGGAATTTTTGTTACAGGAAGCCAAATCCCGCTTGAATTTATCCTGTTTGAAATAAAATCCTTCAAGCCATCTATCGCCGGCAAATGAGCAGCTATATTAGAGTCTGTTCCAAATCCATTTTGAACAAGCAACTTGAAAACTTCAACATCTTCAATTCTTCTAAATTTAATTCCGTAGGTCTTCATTAAAGCAAAATCTTTAAAACTCTGAGGATCAAGCAGTTTTGAAGGATCTTCCCTTTTGCTTAATTCTTCTATAAATTTGTTATTGTCCAACATATTAAGAATTCTACCAACAGCTCTATTGTCATCCGCACATTTTGCCAATGCTGTCTTCAATTCCGCACTCAAGCCGGTACGATCAACTGCCTTATTTTTCAAATATTTATCAATCACCAATGAAAGTGAAAAAACTTTCTTATCAACTTCATCTAAAACCTTATAAGCCGGGGTTTTGAAAACATCAGTCAAAGACTCAATTATACTTCTAAATCCTGAATCTATAGGAACAAAGGCATCTGCCATTTTTTTTACTTCAGAAACACTCAAGGCACCAGAAAAACTAACTTTCGATGCATAATTTGCTGCAACAGCTCTTGAAACACCATTATTCTCATACAAAGACTTAACGCAACTATTCTCGCAAGGAACAGTAGTGGCTTTTTTAAGCACTTTTGGTGTTGCTTTCACTGAAGGTATAAATTTTGATATTTTAGGAGTTTGCATTGTTGATACCCAAAACTGATATATATAAAAACAACTACTCCAGTTAAAAATTGCTTGCAATCTAAATGAAAAAAGATTTTATTTACATAAAACATCATCAATTGATATAATTTCTCTTATGTATGATAAAAACAACAAAGAATCTATAAATAAATTATTTGAAAACATTTCAAAAAACTATGACCTAATAAATGACTTAATGTCATTGGGTCTGCATAATCTAATCAAGAAACAAGCGGTAAAAAATGTTTTGGTAAATAATCCAGAAAATATAATCGATCTTTGTACCGGAACAGGAGATATCGCAATATTTCTCAGCGAAAAATATAAAAATGCGTCGATTTTAGGGGTGGATTTTTCAGAAAAAATGCTTGAAATCGCAAAACAGAAAACACGACTTTTCCAAAACATAACCTTGCAACACTCAGACATCAATAGCCTTCCAATAGAACCCGATACCTATGATATATGCTTTATAAGTTTTGGATTAAGAAACCTTGCAAACATAGAAGAAACTCTACTTTTTATAAAAACTATCCTCAAACCTGAGGGAATAATATCGATTCTTGATCTTGGTA
>JAEZLC010000135.1 GCA_023435965.1 Cyanobacteria bacterium OH_CDB_58
CGCTTTCACCTATAGAAGTAAAAGGCTTGCTGTCAGGGGATGGAGCTTTATAGAAAGTCCCTACCATTGGAGAAAGGATTGGTTTTCCTTTTGGAGCAGGTGCTTCCGCTTTAGCTTCACTTACAACTTGAGAAGTCACTGTAGCTGCAGGAGCTGCCACCGGCATTGCAACAGGAGCTGGAGCGTATGCTTGGGCCGTCACAACTTCTTTTTCTTTTCTAAGAACGATTGCTTTGTCGACATCTTCAAGCGTAAGTTCTGTTAATTCGCTTTCAGACAATATTTTTACCAATTTTTCAATGTATTCGATGTCAAATTTCATACTCATATTCCTTTACACTCTATCTAAATATTCGTTAGTTCTTGTGTCTACTCTTATTACGTTTCCGTTTACGACGAAGAAAGGAACGTTAACAACAGCACCCGTCTCAAGTTTTGCTGGTTTAGTTCCGCCTTGAGATGTGTTTCCTCTTTCAGCAGGAGGAGTATCAACAACTTCAAGTTCTACATGGTTTGGCACGTCTACACCGATAATTTTTGAATCGTGCATCAATACCGACAAGTTCATGTTTTCTTTTAGGTATTTTATGCCATCACCGATTTGTGCTTCGGTTAAGCTTATTTGTTCGTATGATTCAAGATCCATCATCACGTAGTCAGAAGCTTCTTTGTATAGATATTGCATATCTTTTCTGTCCAAAGTCGCTTTTGCAACTTTTTCGCCGGCTCTGAATGTTTTTTCAATTACGTTTCCGGTTTCAGCATTTTTCAGTTTTGTTCTAACGAAAGCTGCACCTTTTCCTGGTTTTACGTGAAGAAATTCAACGACAGACCATAACCCGTTATCTATTTCTATTGTTAAACCAGTTCTTAAATCATTTACTGAAATCATTTAATTATCCTTATTTTATTTGTCTAATATATTTGCAAATAATATCATAAAATAATCTTAATGAGAATTTGTTAAGATTAAAAGTGTAGAATTATTAAAGGATTAATTAAAATTTGTAGGTTTTATATTTCAAATTGTTTTTCGAAGTTATCTTTCATCGTCCAAATGCCACATGGACAAACGCCTTCACAGATTCCGCATCCTATGCATCGATCTTCATTGGAAATATAAATTACTTCATTGTTTTCATTAACGATTCTCTCTATTGCATTCTCAGGGCAAGCATTAAGACAAAATTCGCAATCTCTGCACAAACCGCAGCTCAAACAACGGCCTTTTTCTTCACTTGCTTCTGTTTGAGAGACTTTAAGGGCACTATATCCTTGATAAAATTCCGGTTTTACCTTATCTCGAGGGAGCATAGGTGCTTTCTCAAATTTTTCGAGAGGTAGTGAATTAAACATTCTGTCGATGTTTTTGGCAATTTTTAATCCATCGGCAAGTGCATTAACGAAAAGACCTTGTTTTAAGGCATCGCCTGCTGCAAAAACTTTTGAATCCTTTTCTGTTTGAAGGAAGTCATTAATCTCTATAAGTCCTTTTTCGTTTAAATATTCATTTTCAAGGAAGTCAAAATTTGCTCTGTCGCCAACAGAAATAATTACAGAATCCGCTTCAAGAAGTGTTCCATCTTTTAATAAAACTCCTTTATCTGTTATTTTTTCTGTAAAACAAGGCCAGAGGATTTTTGCTCCCAAAGCTTCTGCGTGTTTGATTTCTTTTTCAAAAGCTGCAGGCTTTTGGATATCTATTGCACATACTTCATCGGCACCCATTTTGTATGCACCTATGACTACGTCCATTGCTGCATTTCCGGCACCTATGACTACAACTTTTTTCCCTATTGAAACTTTTTCACCATTATTTATTTTCTTAAGAAAATCAAGACCTTTCATTAGCTTCTCATGGCCTTCAAAAGGGATGACAACTGGGCTGTGTGCACCAATGGCTATTACTACGGCATCATATTCGTTTTCAAGTTTTTTGAAACTTGTTTTGTCTATTTTTGTGTTTGTTTTGAAATTTATACCAGTTGTTTCAAGTTTTTTTATTTCTGCATTTAAAATCTCTTGGCTCAGTCTATCTTCAGGGATAACCTGAGAGAGCTTTCCTCCCAATTTACTATCTTCCTCAAATACATCTGTGTTATACCCGAGTTTTCTTAGGTGCCATGCACAGGATAACCCGGCTGATCCTGAACCGATTATTGCAATTTTTTCGTGTTTTTTAATTTCGGTTAATTTTAAGGTTGTATCTTTAGATAGGCTTCCGAGTTCTGCAACTTTAATTTTTTCATCTACTAATTCCCTGTTGCATTGTTCCATGCAAAGGTTTGGGCAAACATTTCCGCATACTGAAGCAGGGAAGGGAGTGTATTCAAGCACTAATTCAAGTGCTTCTTGCAGCTTGTTATTTTTAAGTAAATTAATCCTTTTCTGAGTAGGAATACCCAGAGGGCATCCGCTTTCACAAGGGGCAAGGTTTGCGTGGTTTTCCCAGCTGGGGGTTCTTAGCCTGCCTTTGCCTTTTGAAACCAATGTTGAAACTGCAAAATCATCACTGTAGATGTCTGCGAATATTCCTTTTTCAACCCATTTTTTTTCTCTAAAGTCTTTAATAGAAACCAAAGACTCAGCTTCTCTTTCGCCGTACACTTTCGGAACTATTTTTATCCATTGACTCCAGTTTGAAAGAGTGTTGTATATCTCTGGTTTTTCAATTTTTTGTAAAAATTCATTTAATCCTTTAGATAGAAACTCTATATCTGAATCGTTTAAATCAACTAAAAACACTTCGTTTGAGATGTTTTTCACGGGTCCTCTGACATATATAATTCCGCCTACCATTCCAACACAGGATCTGGATCCGAGAATTGATTCAAACTCTTCGCAGCCCCAACCGCAAACTACTGCAGTCCCACCGCCCATAAATTCAAAACTGAAGGAGCCTGTATTTTTTAATACCCAGAACTCGGGAGCTTTATATTTCGGGTCATATTTCATCAGAGCACCGGATCTGGTACCAACCCTTCCTCCCACGAAAATTTTTCCGCTTGCTGCACAGTGTGCAGTTGTGTCTCCCCCGTCGCCTTTGACTATTATTTCGGCACCCGCGTTTAGCCAACCTACATCGGCAGGAGCAGGTCCTTCAACAATAATTTTTGTTCCAGGCATTCCCATAGAGCCAACTCTTTGTCCTGGGTTTTTAACTTTGAAAACAAGATCCTTGTTGTCTTTTGTCCAAAGCGGACCACCTATATCGTGCTGTCCTGCTGCGTTTATCTCAAACTCACTGTATCCTTCTTCCATTTTTTCATAGATTTGTTGAAGAAGTTCTTGTGTAGAAATTCGTTTTTCGTTTATTAAAGTGTCTATAACTGCAATTTTCGTCATTTTAAATCCCTAAAATTAGCATACGTGTTGAATTTGAAGTCTTGCCGCAACGTGTTTATCTACTGTAATTAATGCATCAGATCTTCCCACAGGAAGAGAGCTGTTTCCGATTGGAGCCAGTAGTTTTTTAAGCTCTGTATTTGTTGCCAAGAAGTAATTTACAATGTTTTCTGCGGCCTTATCAACATCTAATCTTTCGACCAAAACAGGATTTTGAGTTGTAATTCCGACAGGGCAAAGACCCGTGTTGCAAGCGTTACATTTGCCAAAATCATTCCCTACACAGCCAGCCATTTGAAGAATAAGTTTTCCAGTGAAAACACCGTTTGCCCCAAGGCACATCATTTTAAAAGCATCTGCTGCAAGGTTTCCGTACATTCCAAGTCCGCCGCCTGCCCAAAGAGGTATTTGGCTTTGTTTTCCTTGGTGAACAGCCGCCAAGTAGCAGTCTCTAAGCCTTGAAACAATCGGATGACCGGTGTGGTCAAGAG
>JAEZLC010000144.1 GCA_023435965.1 Cyanobacteria bacterium OH_CDB_58
GTGCTAAAGAAATCGCATTTCAAGTTCATACAATGAGCAAAGCACAAAGTATGCCCGGACTCAGAATTGCTTTTGCTGTGAGCGACAAAGAAAATATAAATAACTTGCTACAAGCAAAATATCTTTCTGGAGGTAGCGTTTATACACCTGTTCAAGCAGCTGCTATTGAAGCGTTGAAAGATGAAGAAGGTTACATAGAGAAAATCAACGGCATTTACCGCAAGAGAAAGAATTTGACGGTAGATAGATTGAGTAGGCTTGGATGCGAAATTAAACCTTCAGACGGCACTTATTATCTGTGGGCAAAAATTCCTGAAGGATTTACTTCAGATGAATTTTACAAATATGTATTGCATAAATCTCAAGTGGCATTCACACCCGGGACTGTCTTCGGGAATAATGGTGAAGGCTATGTAAGAATAGTCATGTCTGCTGATGAGAAAAAACTAAATGAAGCATTTGACAGTATTGAAAAAGCAGGAATAAGATTTGATGTACCAAAATCTGACCTGCCACAAAATATTCAAGACGAAATAAAACAAATGGCAGAAGGTACATATTCGATTGTTCCCAAAGAAGATAGAGACTTTGCGGCATACGCTGAACACCTCAAAGTCAAAAAAGCTCTTCTAACGGAACGGTTTGAAGATAAAGATGAGAAATTCGAAAAATTTCTTCCTCAACTTGAAAAAAAATTACCTTGGAACATTTTAAAAGAAGGTCAAAGTGTATACTTACAAAACATTCAAGATGGTAAGCCGGAGTTTGGGGAATTGTCGGACATCTCTCCATTCAGTGAGTCAAGAGCGTACGAGACTCTTTCCTCTGAAATCAAATCAACCTGGCTTAAAGATGAATATAAAGACAAAAATATCTTGCCTGTATATAAAAATCTGATATTTTATAATGATGCAAATTATTTTGTATTGAAAGCCGATGATAAAGTTCAGGCAATTGCAAATATTGAAATTCAAAAAGACGGAAACCTATGGGTAAGAGGGCTAAACACTGCACCTTGGAACCAAGGTAGTGATTCGAAGTTCAGAGGTTGCGGTAAGAGCTTGATGGCAAGGATGGTAAGTTTCTGCCTTGAAACAGGAAATGATTCATTGTTCCTTGCGACAGACAAACCCGAAAATATAAAATTCTATAAAGGGTTGGGTATGAGTGAAGTAGGCAAAAAAGATTACAACGGTGAAATTAATACCGTATTGAAATTTGATAAAAAGTCTATGGAGCTTTTCTTGAGCAAATTCCAAGTAAATTTAAGTTTTTAGCTTAACTTTATATTTAAAAATCAGAAGAAAACATTAATATGTTCATAGATGTAAGCGATTGCGATAAATATTAGGTAAGATATAACTGCGATTTTAAAAACCAAACTAAACACACTGACTTTTTCAGCTCGAGCTTTACTTTCAGTACTCCTTGAACTTTTTTTACGGGTTGTGGATAAAGACTGTTCTCTATTTTTCCTTAGCTCTTGAGTATACTTTTCCTTCAAAGAATTCTTCTTTACCGTAACGCCTGTCATTAATAGCTCTTCACTAAATACAGATTTATCCAGTTTTTTGCTGTAGCCGTACTTTGCGTTTGAGTAGAACACAGCTATCTCGTAAGCTCTTTCAAGACATTCTAGTGCCGCTTTGCCATCCTTTGTAGCAACTGAAGAATGGGCTGAATTGTTTCCCTGTCTTTTTATAAAGTACAAATCATCCGTAAACTCTTTTAATCTAAGGTTGCCGAATGATTGGTCTTTTATTCGGTTAATCATTGAGTCAAAAGTTTCATCAGATATTACTTTTCCTTGCAGGAGATCTTTGCAGACACTTTCAGCAAAACGTCTTGTTTGGATTATGACCTGCTCAAAGTACTCATCTCTAAAAAGCTTTTCCGCCTCACAGATGATATCAAACAGATTCTCATTTTTCTTTTTTAGAAACTTAAAATTACTCATAAGTTTAACTATAACAAAGAAATTGCGAAAAAAATCGGGTATTCAAGTTAAATTTTAAAAATATAGCCTTGAATTATTTGAGAATAGTTACATTATTAAGATAGAAAACTTCGCAAGAACCGTCACCGCTGTCTTCTCTACTCAAACTAGATCTCCAAATGACATCCCTGCCATTATCCGTGCCTTGAACATTTACCAAATAGCCACTAAAGATGGCGACTTGTCCTACCTTTATCTCTGAAAGTGTTTTTAAAACCTTTTCATTTGCAGGTATCATATGATTGTTTGCAGAGTGAAAGATAATATATAAGTTATCGAGCGGAAAATCTTCTGTATAGCGGTAATAATACCATCTGTTACCTTGAGAATAACTAACTGTTTTAAGGCAATCGGCATCCATCAATCTCCCCCATGCCAGAGCCAAATCATAAGGTGCAACTTTGGCACTCCAACCAAAGGAGTAATGTTTTTTGCTGACCACTTTAGCTTTTATCGAATATTTTTCTAATGGAATTACGTTTAAATGAGTAGATTCATCTGAATAAAGCTTATAT